>CAYRBQ010000408.1:0-4182 GCA_964422305.1 uncultured Reyranella sp.
ATCGCCGAGGAACTCGGTATCTCGACCATCGTCGTGCCGCCCAACGCCGGCGTGATCTCGGCTTACGGCCTCGTCGCGTCGGACTACACCAAATTCGACGCCGTCACGCGCAAGATGAAGCTCGACGAGACGGCCGCACAGGAAACCGGCCGCATCTTCGCCGAGATGCGGCACAGGCTCGCCGCACAGTTCGCCGGCATGAAGTTGCCCGGCGATCTCGTCTATACCCATACGCTCGACATGCGCTTCGTCGGCCAGGCCTTCGAGGTCGGTGTCGAGGTGCCGGCCCATCGTCTCGCCTCGCTCGACGCCGCCTACCTCTCCGAGCTGTTCGCCGACGCCCACCACCGCACCTTCATGCACGGCGCCACGCTTGACCGGCCGGTCGAGATCGTGACCTTGCGCGTTGGAGCCACTCTGCCCATCGGTGGTCCGCCGAAACTCGACCGCGAGAAGCTCACTTCCCGCGCGCCCGAGCAGGCCAAGATCTTCCACGGCGAGACCTGGCTCGACTGCCCGCGCTACACTGCCGAGGCGCTGGAGCCCGCGCAGAAGATCGTCGGCCCCGCCGTCGTCGAGGGCCACACCGCCACCATCTGGGTGGCGCCGGGCTGGACGGCCGAGCTCGATCCGTCCGACAATCTGATCCTCCGGAGATCGTCATGACCCAACTCGGTCCGATCGACTATGCCGTCATCAGCCAGGCGCTGATCGCCGGCGCCCGCGAGATGGGCGTGAAGCTGATCCGCTCGGCCTACTCGACCATCCTGCGCGAGGCGCGCGACGGCTCGGCGGGCCTGATGGACCGCCACGGCAACACGGTGGCCCAGGCCGAACTGATCCCCATGCAGCTCGGCCCCATCGGCGAGACCCTGCGCGCCTGCCTGAAGCGCCATCCGATCGGGACGCTGAAAGAGGGCGATTTCCTGATCAACAACGACCCGTTCGAGGGTGGCCAGCACATTCCCGACGTCTTCATCTTCACGCCGATCTTCGTCGGCGGCCGGGTCGTGGGCTTCGGCGCCTCGGTCGCGCACCATCTCGATCTTGGCGGCGGCGCGCCCGGCCTCAACATCCACGCTTCCGACGTCTACCAGGAGGGCCTGCGCTTCCCGCCCTCGAAGTACAGCTTCGAGCACGACTGGAACGGCGGCAGCTTCGAGCGCCTGGTCACCGCCAACGTGCGCGTGCCCGACCTCACCATCGGCGATTTCAATGCCCAGTTCGCGGCCAACGCCATCGTCGTGCTGCGGGTCAAGCATCTCTGCGAGCGCTACGGCACCGACAAGGTCGAGGCCGCGATGCAGGAGATGCAGGATTATTCCGAGCGCCGCGTGCGCGCCGCCATTTCTCAAGCACCGAAGGGCACCTTCTACGGTGAGGACGCGGTCGACGACGATGGCCTCACCGACGATCCGCTGGTGGTGAAGGCCAAGGTCACGATCTCCGACGACTCGGTCGAGATCGACTTCGAGGGCACCTGCCCGCAGGTGAAGCGCAACCTCAACTGCCCCTACTCCAGCACGCTGTCGGCGGCGCTCTCCTGCGTGAAGTCCGTCCTGACCAGCCCGGACATTCCCTATAACGAGGGCATGGCGCGCCCGATCAAGATCAAGGTGCCCTACGGCTCGCTGCTCAACCCGCGTCCGCCGGCGCCGGTGCGCGCGCGCATGATCCCGGCCTACCGCGTGTTCAATGCCGTGATGAAGGCGATGGCGCAGGCGCTGCCCGACAAGGTGATCGCCACGGGTTTCGACTGCACCACGGCGTTCTGCCTCAGCCATCTCGGCGAGCGCGGCTACAGCGTCTATCTCGAGATCTTCGGTGGCGGCTACGGCGCCTCCAAGGACGCCGACGGCTGCGATGCCGTCGACTCGCCGCTCAGCAACTGCTCAAACGCGCCAGTCGAATCGCTCGACATCGACTATGACTTCTTCCGCATCGTCGGTTACGAGCTGGCGCCGGACTCATTCGGCCTCGGCGCCCGCCGCGGCGGCGCGGGCTTCTTCCGCCGCTGCGAGATCCTGCGCGACGACGTACAGCTTGCCATCTACTCCGACCGCTTCCGGCTGGCGCCCGAGGGCCTGCTGGGCGGCGAGCCCGGCCAACGCGGCTACTGCCGTATCCTCCGCGCCGACGGCAAGGTCGAGGATCTGAAGAGCAAGGCCGCCGTCGATCTCGGCAAGGGCGACATCGTCGAGATGTTCGTGGGCGGAGGCGCGGGCTTCGGCGGCATCGCCGAACGCCCCGACGCGCTGATCGAGCGCGACCTCGCCGACGGCCTGCTCACGCGCGATCCGAGATCGGCGCGGAAGCTGGCCGCAGAGTAAGGCGCGCACCGCGACTCTTTCTGCGCCGCGCGGGCTCTCGGTGTTGGTTACAACACCTGCCGCCCGCCGGACGCTTTGCTTCGCAAAGCGCCTAGTACGTCTTGTAGCTGAGGAACTTGCCCGACATGGCGATCTTCACCCGGTCGCCCTTCTGGTCGGGCTGGCGTTCCATGGTCATGTCGAAGTCGATCGCCGACATGATGCCGTCGCCGAATTCCTCCTGGATCAGCTCCTTCCAGGTCGTGCCGTAGACTTGCACCAGCTCGTAGAAGCGGTAGATCAGCGGGTCGGTCGGCGGCACTTGCGGGAGCGAGCCGCGGTACGGCACCTCCTGCAGCAGGATCACCTCCTCCTTGCCCAGCCCGAACAGCTTGCCGGCCTTGGTCGCCTGCTCCTTGGTCATCCGCATCTGGCCCATGCAGGCGGCGGTGACGATGATCTTGGACGCGCCGCCGATCTTCTTGGCGATCTCGTCCCAGCTCAGCTCCTTGAGGCGCTTGGCCGTGAGGATCTTCTCGGTGACTTCAGCCCGCTTCATTGTCTTCTCCCGTGTGCTTTCGACTGTCAGTGTGAGTGCCTGAGTGGCACGACTTCTGCCGGCGGGTTCACCGCCGACAATCCCGGCTTCACCAGCTTCAGCCTGCGCGCGTCGTAGCCGTGCTCGGCGATCTCCGTGTCGAACGCGCGGCTGCGGTTCACCAGGAACTCAACGAGATGGTTGCGGATCGCGTAGTACTGCGGGTGGCGATGGAGGTCGTTCCGGTGCCGCTCGTTGCGCGGCATGGTGTTGACCACGATCTCGGCGATCTTGGCGCCGGGGCCGTTGGTCATCAGCACGATCTTGTCGGCGAGAAGGATCGCCTCGTCGACGTCGTGCGTGATCATGAACACGGTCTGCTGGGTGTCGGCGCAGATGCGCAGCACCTCGTCCTGCAGCATGCCGCGGGTCAGCGCGTCGAGCGCGCTGAACGGCTCGTCCATCAGCAGCATCTTGGGCTGGATGGAGAGCGCACGCGCGATGCCCACCCGCTGCTTCATGCCGCCCGAGAGCTGCGCCGGCCGCTTGTTCTCCGCGCCCTTGAGACCCACCAGCTCGATGAAGCGGCGGGCATGCTCCTGCACCTTGGCCTTGTCCCATGAGGGCCAGCGCGAGGAGACGGCAAAGGCGATGTTGCCCATGACCGAAAGCCAAGGCAGCAGCGCATGGCCCTGGAAGATCACGGCCCGGTCGAGGCTCGGCCCGTCGATCTCGCGGTTGTCGACGATCACGGCGCCCTCGCTCGGGCTGTCGAGGCCCGCGAGCACGTTCAGGATCGTGGTCTTGCCGCAGCCGGAATGGCCGATCAGGCAGCAGAACTCGCCCTTGTCGACGCCGAACCAGATGTCTTCGAAGACGGCCGGCTGGTTGGAGTCCCCGAAGCGGCGCCCCAGGCCCTCGACGCTGATGAGAGGTCGATGGTCCATGGATTTACTCCGGATAGGTGACGAGCTTGGCCGCCCAGGCCAGCCCCTGGTCGAGCGCGAGGCCGACCAGGCCGATCAGCAGGATCGCGGTGACGATGTTGGCGATCGAGAGGTTGTTCCACTCGTTCCACACGAAGTAGCCGATGCCCGTGCCGCCCACGAGCATCTCGGCGGCCACGATCACCAGCCAGGCGATGCCGACCGAGATCCGCATGCCCGTCATGATGGTGGGCGCCGCGGCGGGCAGGATCACCTTGAAGGCGGTGCGGAACGGGCCGACCTCGAGGGTGCGCGCCACGTTCAGCCATTCCCTGCGCACACTGCCGACGCCGAACGCGGTGTTGATCAGCATCGGCCAGACCGAGCAGATGAAGATCACGAAGATCGA
>CAYRBQ010000409.1:0-4180 GCA_964422305.1 uncultured Reyranella sp.
GCGCTGGGCGAGGGGCTCTACATCCGCGTGATGTGGAACACTTTCGAGATCGCGCTGCTGGTCACCTTGTTCTGCCTGCTGCTGGGCTATCCGCTGGGCTTCCTGATGGCGACCACGACGCCCGGTTGGGCGACGCTGGGCTTCATCTTCGTGCTGCTGCCGCTCTGGACCTCGGTGCTGGTGCGCACCTACGCCTGGATGGTGCTGCTGGGACGCAACGGCGTCTTCAACCGCCTGCTGGTCGAGTACGGCATCACCAGCGATCCGATCCCCATGCTGCACAATTTCACCGGCGTGTTGATCGGCATGGTGCACGTGCTGCTGCCCTACATGGTGCTGCCGATCTACGGCGCCGTGCGCAGGGTCGACCCGGCCATTCCGGCCGCGGCGGCAGGCCTCGGGGCCTCGAACTGGCGCATCTTCTGGAGGATCTGGCTGCCGCTTACGCTCAACGGCGTATTCGCGGGCTGTGTGCTGGTGTTCATCCTGTCGCTGGGCTTCTACATCACGCCGGCGCTGCTGGGCGGCGGCCGGGTGATCATGATCGCCGTGCTGATCGAGCAGCAGGTGCGCGAGGCGCTGAACTGGCCGTTTGCCGCCGCGCTGTCGGCGGTGCTGCTGGTCGCCACGTTCCTGGTCTATACGCTGGCCCAGCGCTTCAGCCAGCCGACGGAGGCGACACGATGAGTCGGCGCCTGCTGATCGCCGCCTGCGCGCTGATCTACTTCTTCCTCATGCTGCCGCTGCTGGTCGTGTTCCCGATCTCGCTCAGCTCGGCGCCCTACATGCAGTTCCCGCCGCCCGGCTTCTCCTGGCAGTGGTACGAGCGCTACCTCGACGATCCGCAATGGATCGAGTCGACCTGGCGTTCGCTCTACATCGGCGGCGCGACGGCCGTATTCGCTCTGGCGCTGGGCGTGCCCTTGGCTTTCGCGCTGGTGCGCGGAAGGTTCTTCGGCCGCACGATCCTCGATCGCGTGGCGCTCGCCCCCATCATCGTGCCGCACATCATCTTCGCGGTCGCCGTCTACGGCCTCTTTGCCAAGCTGAAGCTGATCGGCACCTGGTACGGGCTGGTGATCGGCCATACGGTGCTGGCGCTGCCCTTCGTCGTGCTGGTGATCGCGGCCGGCCTGCGCGACTTCGATCGATCGCTGGAGCAGGCGGCGGAGGGGCTGGGCGCCAGCCGCTGGCAGACGCTCGCCAAGGTCACCTTGCCGTTGCTGCGCCCCAGCTTGGTGTCGGCCGGGCTGCTCGCCTTCATTTCGTCGTTCGACGAGGTCGTCGTGGCGCTGTTCCTGGCGGGTGCGAACATGACGCTGCCCAAGAAGATGTTCGACAACATCATGATGGAGATCGACCCGACCATCGCGGCCGTCTCGGTGATGCAGATCCTGCTGGTGTCGGTGGTGCTGGTGCTGATCGGCCGCTTCGGCCGCGGCCTCAAGGACAGCGCGCGTTAGGAGAAGGTCATGGCGGACTCGGTGTTCCACAAGGACTTCAAGGCGATGCCGTGGTGGTGGGAATGGTGGCATCCCTCCAACGAGCTGAGCCAGGACCCGCCGCTCAAGACCGACGTGCTGGTTGTGGGGGCGGGCTACGGTGGGCTCTCGACCGCGCTCGAGCTGGCGCGCTCCGGGATCGAGGTGACGGTGCTGGAGCGCGGCGATTTCGGCGTCGGCGCCTCGACCCGCAACGGCGGCGGCGTCAGCGGCGGCACCACCATGGGCAAGGGCTTCTCCGGCAAGGGGGTCGGCGGCGATGCCGAGGCGTGGAAGCAGATCATGGCGCGCATGCTGGCCGACGCGGCGGATTCGCTGACCCAGGTCGAGACCGTGATCCAGCGCGAGGGCATCGAGTGCTACTGGCGCATGAACGGCCGCTTCTCCGGCGCCTACACGCCGCGCCATTACAAGGAGCAGGAAGCCAAGGTCGGGACCTACAACGAGAAGGCGCTGGGCACCTACATGGTGCCGCGCGAGCGCCAGCGCGAGGAAATCGCGTCGGACTACTATTACGGCGGCATGGTGGTGGAGCGCACCGGCCAGCTCCATCCCGCGCTCTACTACGGCGGCCTGCTCAAGGCCGCGCACCGCGCCGGCGCCAAGCTCTGCGCCAACTGCAACGCCGAGCAGATCGAGAGGAAGCCGGCCAACTCGGGGGGCGGTTTCCGCGTGCTGACCAGCAAGGGCCCCATCGAGGCGCGCGAGCTGGTGATCGCGACCAACGGCTACACGACCGAGCTGACGCCGACCCTGCGCCGCAAGCTGGTGCCGGTCGCGAGCCACATCATCGCGACCGAGGAGCTGCCCGAGGACCTGGTGCAGAGCCTGATCCCGAAGAACCGCGTCGTCTCCGACACCAAGCGGGTGCTCTGCTACTACCGGCAATCGCCCGACAACAAGCGCGTGATCTTCGGCGGCCGTGCGCGCTTCACGCAGGTCACGCCCGAGGTCAGCGCGCCGGTGTTGCACGGCTACATGCTGGAGCGCTGGCCGCAGCTCAAGGGTGTGAAGGTGACGCACGCCTGGACCGGCAACGTGGCCTTCGCCTTCGACTTCCTGCCGCACATGGGCCAGGAGCAGGGCATGCACTACCTGATGGCCTGCAACGGCTCGGGCGTCGCGATGATGAGCTATCTCGGCTACCAGACCGCACGCAAGATCGCCGGCGGCTCGAACGCCCCGGTCAACGCCTTCGACGGCCAGCCCTTCCCGACCGTGCCGTTCTACAGCGGCGATCCCGAATGGGTGCTGCCCTTCGTCGGCGCCTGGTACCGCACGCGCGACTGGTGGGACCGCGTCACCGCCTGACGCAAATGGAACGGGCCGCCGTGGGAAGGCGGCCCGTGACGCAGTTGCCTCGGAGTGGGTGCCCCGGGGCGGGTCGTGGAAGCCCGACTATCCCGCAGGATCGGGCCGTCGTCATTGATCCTGCGTCTCAGGCAATGCCTTTCATGTCGATCGGCAGGTGATAGGGCCGGTCACCCAGGGCATCGACGCGCGCCCAGAAGTCCGGGCCCGAGGCCAGGCCGTTGGCGGGCTTGGTCGCCGACTGCCGGAAGATGTTCCAGGAATCCGGGTGGAGCCGGCTCGCCTCGTCGAAGTGACGTCGCGCCTCCGCGTCCCGTCCCTTGAGCTTGAGATGCTGCGCCAGCCGGAAATGCGCATGGCCGAGCGCGGCATTCTCGTCGGGGAGGCGGAGATGCGCCTGCGCCGCCGTGTCGGTGAAGGCATGGGGGCTCGCCATGCCGTTCACCACCCAGTCGCGAACCGCCTCGACATAGGTCTTCTTCCTGTGCACGCGTTCGGCCACCTGCTCTTCCGTCATCTGGCCGGTTGCGCGGTCCATGCGCCGGAAGGCGTCGGACTGCCCGGCATTCTCGGCCGGCCGCACGATGCGGCCATCCTCGCCGATCCACACCGCCTGCGGCACGTTCACCATGTTGTAGAGCTCGGCCACGTGATGGTTGCGGTCGATCACGCAGGGATAGGCGGGCGCCGCCGCCTCGATCCACGGCCGCGCCGCGTCGGCTTCATCCAGCGCGACGGCGATCACCGCGAAGTTCTTCGCCGCCAGGTCCTTGTAGAGTTGCTGCCACACGGGCAAGTCGGCTCGGCAGCCTCACCACGAGGCCCAACTGACCAGCAGCACTTTCTTGCCGCGCTGCTCGGCGAGCGAGTGCGTCTTGCCGGCGAGATCGGGCAGGGCGAAGTCGGGTGCCTCGAGCGATTGCAGGCGGTTCGACCGCGCCTCTGCACTGGTGCCCAGCATCCAGGTCTCGCGCGTCGCGTCGTGCACCACCGGCGCGCCGAGATGCTTCCAGAGGGTCGCGACGTTGATCTCGTCGCCGTTCACGAACTCGGCGCTGCGCTTGGGCGGCACCGGCAGGCAGACCTCGCCCTTGCAGAAGCCCTCGGGCTTCAGCGTCCAGCCCGTCGCGGCCTCGGCCTCGCCGGCCGGCAGCCACAACCCGTCCGCCGCAGCGCGGGCCTTGACCGATTCGTGGAGGCTCTCGTCCGTCAGGATGGTGATCATGGCCGGATCATCGCAGGAAACGGGCCGCAAAAAAACTCCGGGGCCTTGCGGCCCCGGAGCTCTGCCTTGTCTTCGGTGTGAAGACCTAGCGGATGATGGTGACCTTGATGGCGGTCTGCTGGCTGTAGACGGTGGTGACCTG
>CAYRBQ010000410.1:0-4176 GCA_964422305.1 uncultured Reyranella sp.
GGCGGCGAGGAACTCGCTGACATGGCCGAGATCGAAGGACGGCTCCTCGACGTCCTTTTCCAGCTCGTCGAAGTTCTTGGTGCAGGTCGGGCACCAGGTCAGCACCTTGGAGGCGCCGGACTGGCCGAAGCGCTGGAAGGTGCGATGGCCCACGCGCTCGTAGGTCGGCAGGTCGGCCTCCTGGAACTGGTAGACGCCGCAGCAGTGGGCGGTGCCGCCGACCACGTCGAAGTCGAGCTCCAGCGCGTCGAGGATATCCATGACGTTCAGCACGATGTGCGGCGTGCGCAGCACGTTGCAGCCCGTGTAGAAGAGCACGTCGGCGGTGCGCCGCTCGGCGGGCTGCAGGATGCGCTTCAGCGTCTCGGACGGGAGCTGCATGCTGGCGAGCAGCCGCACGGCCTGCGCCATGTGGCGGAAGCGGCCGGCGGCGTTGGCGGCGCCCTCGCTCACCGGGCGCGTCGCCTGCAGCGACTTCATCCTGGCGATCGTCACCCACTGGCGGACGTTGATGTCCTCGGGGCAGGCCGCCGAGCATTGCGCACTGCCGTCGCAGGCGTTCAGCCACTTCTGCAGGTCGGGGGCGGCACCACCGCCATCGCGAGTGAGTGCCGTCAGCTCAGCCACGCGGGCCACGCCCCGGGCCATGTCCATGCCGCTCTCGCGCGCCGTCGGGCAGGCCTCGAAGCACTTGCCGCAGCTCGTGCAGCGATCGGCCGCCTCGGCCACCAGGGCTTCCAACCGTTCAGCGTAAGCAACCACGGGACGCCTCCGCACGCGGACGATGTTTCACCCGCCACGATGGGGCCGCCGGGCCGCGCCCGCAAGCAAGCCTTGGTCAGGCCGCGAGATACCTGAGTTTGGGTTCGCTTCGGCCGTGACCGAAACACCGGCAGCGAGAGGGCGCCCAAGATGCGGCCGTCACGCACCCGAGGAGGCAACCATGACCGTGACCTGCGCCATCCGCTATGTCATCGACCCGTTCAAGCGCGACGCTTTCGAGACCTATGCCCGCAACTGGCTGACGCTCATCCCGGAGTGCGGCGGCGATCTCGTGGGCTATTTCATGCCGCACGAGGGCACGAACAACGTCGCCCATGCCCTGATCTCGCTGGAGAGCCTCGCCGCCTACGAGGCCTATCGCGCGCGGCTCCGGCAGAACGCAGCGAGCGTCGAGAACTTCCGCTTCGCCGAGCGGGAGCGCTTCATCCTGAGCGAGGAGCGCACCTGGCTGCGCCCGGTCACGGCCAACTAGGCCGCGTCGCCTACTGGCCGCCGCGGCGGTTGTAGTCGAGCTCGGCCTGCGTCGGCTTCAGGCCGACGGCGATGCGGTAGCCGTTGAGGTCGGCGAGCTTGCTGTAGGGGAGCGTCAGCGACAGCTCCTCCTGCGACCCGCTGCGGGGGGTGCCGGCCGAGAGCTTGTAGTCGGCGATGAAGTCCTGGCCCTGCACCACCGTGCCCTGGCTGCCGATCACGCGCACGAAATACGGCACGCGCGTCGGCGCGGCGCCGACCGAGGGGCCGGCGACGACCGCGATCCTGAGGACGAGGTTCACGTCCATCTGGCTCCGCCGCAGCGTGCAGGTGGCGCGCACCTGGCCGAGCTGCGCAGCCCATTCGACGTCGCGCGGGTCGCGGCCGGGGCCGTCCTTGAAGTGGGTGAGCCGGCCGGCATCCTGCACGGTGAAGGGCTGCGGACAGTAGGCGCGCGCCTCTTCGGCGCTGCCGCCGCCGCAACCGGCGAGGACCAGCGTCAGCAGGAACGGCGCGGAACGAGCGAACTTCTTCAAGGTCATGCCAGGGTCTTGTGTGCGCCGTCGCAGAGCGGCTTCTTGTTGGAGTGCTTGCAGGCGCAGAGCCAGTAGTCGCCCGCCTTCTCGACGGAATATTTCATCGGGTTGAGACCGCTGCCCTTGTGGCTGCCGTCGCAGAAAGGCTGGCTCTTCGACAGTCCGCAGGCACACCACCAGTAGTCCTTGCCTGCCTCGAGCGTCACCTTGGATGGCGCCTTGGCCGCGACAACCGGCTCGGTCATGTTGCTTTCCCCGTTGCGGCGGCTTTGTTACGGTGCCGCGCCAATCCGTCGTGCAGCGAGTCTACAGCGCAAGCGAACAGGCCGGCAACCCGTCGAACGTCTTTCCATGATTGCCCCGAACAAGAAGCCGCTCACGATCCTGCTCGCCAGCCCGCGCGGCTTCTGCGCCGGCGTCGACCGTGCGATCCAGATCGTCGAACGCGCCATCGAGCGTTACGGAAGGCCGGTCTATGTACGGCACGAGATCGTGCACAACCGCTTCGTCGTGGAGAATCTCGAGGCCAAGGGCGCGATCTTCGTCGACGAGCTCGACGAGGTGCCGGACGACCGGCCGGTCGTGTTCTCCGCACACGGCGTGCCGAAGTCGGTGCCGGAAGAGGCGGGGCGCCGCAGGCTGCTCTATGTCGATGCGACATGCCCGCTGGTCTCCAAGGTCCACCGCGAGGCGGAGCGCCACGCCCAGTCGGGCCGCACCGTGATCCTGATCGGCCATGCCGGGCATCCCGAGGTGATCGGCACGATGGGCCAACTCCCCGAGGGCAAGGTCGTGCTGGTCGAGGACGTGGCCCAGGCCGAGACGCTCGCCGTCGCCGATCCCGACAATCTCGCCTATGCCACGCAGACCACCCTGTCCGTCGACGACACGACGGGCATCGTGGCCGTCCTGCGCCGCCGCTTCCCGGCGATCCAGGGCCCGAAGATGGAAGATATCTGCTACGCCACCACCAACCGCCAGGCCGCGGTCAAGGCGATCGCCGAACGCTGCGACGCCATGGTGGTGATCGGCGCGCCCAACTCGTCGAACTCGATGCGGCTGGTCGAGGTCGCGGCGAACTACGGCTGCGCCAAGTCGCGTCTGGTGCAGCGCGCTGTCGACATGGACTGGGACTGGCTGGGCGATGCCAGGCGGCTCGGCATCACCGCCGGCGCCTCGGCACCCGAGCTGCTGGTCGACGAGCTGATCGAAGCCTGCCGCGAGCGCTACGACGTCACGGTCGAGGAAGTGCGCACGACCGAGGAGAGCGTCGTCTTCAAGCTGCCGCGCGCGCTGGTGGCCTGATGGCGGTCTACACCGAAGTCAGCGACACCGAGCTCGAAGCCTTCCTCGCGGACTACGACATCGGCCAGGCCGATTCGTTCAAGGGCATCGCCGAGGGCGTCGAGAACTCGAACTACCTGCTGACTACCACAGGTGGTTCGAAAGGTGGGGGTCAGTTCATGGTCACGCTCTACGAGAAGCGCGTCGACCCCAAGGACCTGCCGTTTTTCCTGGGCTTGATGGACCATCTCGCCGATCGCGGCATCGTCTGCCCGCGGCCGATCCATGGCAGGGACGGCAAGGCGTTGCGGACGCTCGCCGGCAAGCCGGCGGCGATTACGAGCTTTCTGCACGGCATGTGGCCGCGCCGCATGACGGTGGCGCATTGCGGCCCCGTGGGCGAGGCGCTGGCGGGACTGCATCTCGCGGGCCTCGACTTCAAGGTCAGGCGTCCCAACGCACTCTCGGTCGCCGGCTGGCGGCCACTGTGGGAAGGCGCGCGCCGCCACATCGACGCCGCGCTCGACCGTGAGCTCCAGGGCGAGATCGAGTTCTTCGAGGCGAACTGGCCGAAGGGCCTGCCGGCCGGTGTGATCCATGCCGACCTGTTCAACGACAACGTCTTCTTCCTGAACGAGAAGCTTTCGGGCCTGATCGACTTCTACTTCGCCTGCAACGATCTCCTGGCCTACGATGTCGCGATCTGCCTCAACGCCTGGTGCTTCGAGATCGACAACTCCTTCAACGCCACCAAGGCGCGCGCCCTGCTGCAGGGCTACGAGAAGGTGCGCAGGCTGGAGGATGCGGAGCGCAAGGCATTGCCGCTGCTGGCGCGCGGCTCGGCGCTGCGGTTTGCGCTGACCAGGCTCTACGACTGGGTGCACACGCCGGCCGACGCGCTGGTCAAGCGCAAGGACCCGCAGGAATACCTCGCCAAGCTGCGCTTCCATCGCGGCGTGTCCTCGCTCGCGGACTACGGGCTTTGAGTCACCCCGCGGTCGAAATCTTCACCGACGGCGCCTGCAGCGGCAATCCCGGGCCGGGCGGCTGGGGGGTCATTCTCCGCATGGGAGACAAGGAGCGCGAGCTCTCGGGCGGCGAT
>CAYRBQ010000411.1:0-4174 GCA_964422305.1 uncultured Reyranella sp.
AGGCGAAGTCGACGTGACCCGGCGTATCCATCAGGTTCAGCACGTAGGTCTTGCCGTCCTGTGCCGTGTAGTTGAGCCGCACGGTCTGCGCCTTGATGGTGATGCCGCGTTCGCGCTCGATGTCCATCGAGTCGAGCATCTGGTCGTGGAACTCGCGCTCCGTCACCGCCCCGCAGGCCAGCAGCAGGCGGTCGGCCAGGGTGCTCTTGCCGTGGTCGATATGGGCGATGATCGAGAAATTGCGGATCAGCGACAGATCGGTCATTTCACCCTAACCACGCAACGCAGCGCCCGTCGCCTTGACGACGGCGGCCACGATCTTCTCGCACACGGCCTCGATCTCCGCATCGGTCAAGGTGCGCTCGACCGGCTGCAGGGTGACGGCGATGGCGAGCGACTTCTTGCCCTCGGGCACGCCCTTGCCGGCATAGAGGTCGAACACGCGGGCCGCCGCGATCAGCGCCTTGTCGGCGTTGCGCGCGGCGCGCACGAGCTTGTCGGCCTCGACGGCGGTGTCGACCAGGAAGGCGAAGTCGCGCTCGACCGGCTGGAACGCCGAGACGGTGAGCTTCGGCCGCGCCTTGGTGGCCTTCGCTTTCGGCAGCGGCGGCGCATCGAGGAACACCTCGAACGCCGCGACCGGACCCTTGAGATCGGCTTCCGCGACGATCGCGGGATGCAGCTCGCCGAAATACGCCATCACGCGATCGCCGAGCTTCAGCGCGCCGGAGCGGCCGGGGTGATACCAGTCGGGCGCCTGACCGCTGTATGCGGAAAGATTGTCCGGCGCGCCGATCGCCGCCAGCACGGCGAGCGCGTCGGCCTTGGCGTCGAACGCGTCGACCGTGCGGGACGGCCCCGCCCAGTTGCGCGGCACCGCCATGTTGTGGCGCACCCCGGCCGCCACCATGCGCTGGCCGGTGGGCGTGGCGTCCTTGTACTGCGGGCCGACCTCGAACAGGGCCGGATCGGAGAGGCCGCGTGCCTCGTTGCGCGAGGCCGCGTCGATCAGGTTGGGCAGCACCGAGGGTCGCATCGTGTCGAGCGTGGCGTCGATCGAATTCAGCAGGCGCAGGTCGGCCTGGCCGCCGCCGAAGCGCTCGGCCTTCCTGAACGGTAGGAACGACCAGGTGACGGCCTCGTTCAGCCCGCGCACCGCGAGCGCCCGCCGCGCCTGCGGCACGCGCCGCTGCATCGGGTCGCGCACCGGCTTCGACGTCGCCGAGAGTCGCGGCAGCGACGTCGTCGGGATGTTGTCGAAGCCGTGGACGCGGGTCACTTCCTCCACGAGGTCGGCCTCGCCGATGATGTCCGGACGCCACGACGGCACCGCGGCCGTCCACGGACCGTTGCCCGTTACGTCGAAGCCCAGCTTCTTCAGGATCGACGCGGTCTCCGCCGCCGGCACGTCGATGCCGGTCAGCCCCTTCACGCGATCGACGCGCAGCTCATAGCTCCGCTTCCATGCCGGCATCACGCCGCTCGACACGATCTCGCTGGTCTCGCCGCCGCACAGCTCGAGGATCAGCCGCGCCGCGACTTCGGCCCCCCACCACACGGACTCGGGATCGATGCCGCGCTCGAAGCGATAGCGGGCATCGGACTGGACGCCGAGCTTGCGGCCCGACGCAGCGGTGCGGATGGAATCGAAGTAGGCGACCTCGAGGAACACCTCGACCGTGTCGTCGCGCACGCCGGTATCCTCGCCGCCCATGATGCCGCCGATGCCATGCACACCCTTCGAATCGGCAATCACCGCCATTGAGGAGTCGAGCTCGTAGGTCTTGCCGTCGAGCGCCAGGACCGTCTCGCCGTCCTTGGCCTGGCGCATCACCAGGTCACCGGCGAGCTTCTTCGCGTCGAACACGTGCAGCGGCCTGTTGAGGTCGAAGGTCACGAGGTTGGTGATGTCGACCAGGATCGAGATCGGACGCAGGCCAATCGCCTTGAGCCGGCGCTGCAGCCAGTCGGGCGAGGGGCCGTTCTTGACGCCGCGGAAATGACGGCCGACCACGATGGGGCAGGGGCTGTCGGGCCTGGGCTCGTAGGCGTGCGTCCACTTGATCGGGCTCTGGTAGGTGCCCTTGATCTTGTCGGCCTTGACCGGCTTCAGCGTGCCGAGCCCCGCCGCCGCGAGGTCGCGCGCGATGCCGTGGACGCCCAGGCAATCGCCGCGGTTGGGCGTCACCTTGATCTCGATCACCGCATCGTCGAGGCCCAGCGCCTCGGCGGCCGGGATGCCGGTCTTGGTCTCGGCCGGCAGGTCGATGATGCCGCTATGGTCGTCGCCGAGCTGCAGCTCGCGGCTGGAGCACAGCATGCCGTTGCTCTCTTCGCCGCGGATCTTGCCGACCTTGAGGTGCAGGTCGGTACCGGGGATGTAGCTGCCCGGCGGGGCGAAAATGCCCTTCATGCCGGTGCGCGCGTTGGGCGCGCCGCACACGACCTGGACGATGGTGCCCGTGCCGGTGTCGACCCTGCAGACGCGCAGGCGGTCGGCGTTGGGGTGCTGCACCGCCTCGACGACGTAGCCCACCACGAAGCCCTTCAGCGTCTCGGCCGGGTTGGTGATGCCCTCGACCTCGAGGCCGAGCATGGTCAGCCCGTCGCGGATCTCGCCGAGCGACGCGGTGGTGTCGATGTGCTCCTTGAGCCAGGAGAGCGTGAACTTCATCGGCCGACTCCTTCCAGCGCGGAGAAGCCGTAGTGGCGCAGCCACCGGAGGTCCGAGTCGAAGAACGAGCGCAGGTCGGGGATGCCGTATTTCAACATGGCGATGCGGTCGATGCCCATGCCGAAGGCGAAGCCCTGATAGACCGCGGGATCGAGGCCGCAATTGCGGATGACGTTGGGGTGCACCATGCCGGAGCCCAGGATCTCGAGCCACGAATCGCCCGCGCCGATCCTGAGCTCGCCGCCCTTCCACGAGCAGCCGATGTCGACCTCGGCCGACGGCTCCGTGAACGGGAAGTAGGAGGGGCGGAAGCGCAGCGGCAGGTCGTCGACCTCGAAGAAGGCGCGGCAGAAATCGACCAGGCAGCCCTTGAGGTGGCCCATATGCGTCGTGCGATCGATCACCAGACCCTCGACCTGGTGGAACATCGGCGTGTGCGTGGCGTCATTGTCGATGCGGAAGGTGCGGCCCGGCACGATGATGCGCAGCGACCCGCCGTCGGCCAGCATCTTCTGCACGTCCTTGTTCAGCATGGTGCGCGCCTGCACCGGCGAGGTGTGGGTGCGCAGCACCATCGGCGTGCCGTCGGCGCGGCTGGGCAGATAGAATGTGTCCTGCATCTGCCGCGCCGGATGGTCGGGCGGGATGTTGAGGGCGGTGAAGTTGTGCCAGTCGTCCTCGATGTCGGGACCGTCGGCCCAGGTGAATCCCATCTCGCCGAAGATGGCGCCGAGCTCGTCCATCACCTGGCCGATCGGATGCAGCGTGCCCTGACCTTCGGGACGCACCGGCAGGCTGACGTCGATCTTCTCCGCGGCGAGCTTCGCCTCGAGCGCCGAGGCCGAGAGCGATCCCTTGCGCGCCTCGAGCGCGGCTTCGATCTCGCCCTTCAGCTCGTTGACCCGCGCGCCGAACGCCTTGCGCTCGTCGGGCGCCATGCCGCCCAGCGTCTTCATCAGTCCGGTGACGCTGCCCTTCTTGCCGAGCACGGCCACGCGTGCGGCGTCGAGCGCGCCGAGATCGGCGGCGGCCTGCACGGCCTCGAGCGCCGCGCTGCGAATCGTCGAAAGATCGTCCATCTTTCCCACTCTCGAACCGAACACGAAAAAAGGGAGCCTGTGGTCCAGGCTCCCTCTTTGCGATTGCTATCTGCCGCGCGCGACGCGCGAAAGACTACTTGAGGGCGGGCCCTTACTTCAGAGCCGCTTGTGCCTGATCGACCAGGGCCTTGAACGCCGCCGGCTCCCGCGCCGCGAGATCGGCCATCACCTTGCGGTCGACCTCGATCCCGGACTTCAGGATGCCGTTCATGAACTGCGAATAGGTCATGCCGTGCTCGCGGACCGCGGCGTTGATGCGCTGGATCCAGAGGCCGCGGAACGTGCGCTTCTTGTTGCGACGGTCGCGATAGGCGTACTGAAGGCCCTTCTCGACCTTCTCGATGCCGACGCGGAACGCCACCTTGGCGCGACCGCGATAGCCCTTGGCGAGCTTCAGGAC
>CAYRBQ010000412.1:0-4157 GCA_964422305.1 uncultured Reyranella sp.
AGGCACGCCGCTCGGGCGAGCTGGCCGATCTGCAGCCCGACGCCAAGAGCCAGGTGACGGTGCGCTATGTGAACGGCAAGGCCGTGGGCGCCACCAAGGTCGTCGTCTCCACGCAGCACCGCGAAACCAACGCCAAGGGCAAGAAGTACAACTCCGGCATGATCCGCGAGATGATCGCGGGCCATGTCGAGAAGTCGCTGCCCAAGGGCTGGATGCCCAAGAAGGCCGCCGACTTCTTCGTCAACCCGACCGGCAACTTCGTGGTCGGCGGTCCCGACGGCGACTGCGGCCTGACGGGCCGCAAGATCATCGTCGACACCTACGGCGGCTACGCCCCGCATGGCGGCGGCGCCTTCTCGGGCAAGGACCCGACCAAGGTCGACCGCTCGGCCGCCTACGCCGCGCGCTACCTCGCCAAGAACGTCGTGGCTGCGGGCCTCGCCGACCGTTGCCTGATCCAGGTGGCCTACGCGATCGGCGTCGCCGACCCGATGTCGGTCTACGTGAACACCGAGGGCACGGGTAAGGCCGACGAGCGCAAGATCGAGAAGGTGCTGGCGGATCTCTTCCCGCTGCGCCCGACCAACATCCGCCGCTCGCTGCAGCTCAACAAGCCGATCTACCAGCGCACTGCCGCCTACGGCCATTTCGGCCGCAAGCCCGAGAAGGACGGTGGCTTCTCCTGGGAGCGCACCGACCTCGTCCCCGAGCTGAAGCGGGCTTTTGGCGCGCGCTGAAGGCGAGCGCCTCATCAGGGGCGGCGCCAAGTAAGCGCTGCCGATATCGACATCGAAGGGCGCGTCCGCGGAGCGGGCGTGCCCTTTGCTTTGTTCGTCTGAGGAAATACGCCTAAATAATTGAATCTACGCGTATTTCTGATAGTCTCTTGGCATGGCTCCCCTTGAGAACGGCGGCTTCCAGCAGTCCGTCTGGGACGATGCGGGCCGAGCCCGTGTCGATTCCCTCATGAGGGCCCTGCTCTACATCGCCCAGCAGGTGGGCCGCCCCGTCAGCGAGGCCGATGTGCGTCGCCTCGCCGCCGTGCCGGCGGCCGGCCTCGACGAGTCCGCCTTCCTGATCGCGGGAATGCGACTCGGGCTCGAAAGCCAGGCCGTCGATCTCGCCTCCGTCCGCCTCGACGACCTGCCCTTGCCCTTCGCGCTGCTGGCGCCCGGCGAGCCGGCGCACGTCGTCGTGTCGGGCCGCGCCGGCCACTGGACGGTGCTCGACGTGGTCGAGGGGCGGGTCTGGCATCTCTCGGCCGAGGAGGTGGCGGCGCTCGGCTCGCGCGCGCTGCTGCTGCGCGAGCCGCTGCTGCGCGCGCAGCCCGAGAACTGGTACGCGCCGCTCTGGGCACGGGTGCGCCCGGTGATGCTGAAGCTCGCGGCCACCTCGTTCCTGATCAACGTGCTGGGGCTGGTCACGCCGCTCTTCATGATGCTGGTAATCAACGCCGTGATCGGCCGCCATCCGGCGCAGGGCATCTCCTCGGTCATGACGGTGCTCTGCATCGGCATGCTGCTGACCTACGCCGCCGACTTCGGGCTCCGGGTGACGCGCGGCTGGCTGTCGGCTCGGACCGGGGCGCGGCTCGACGCGCTGATGAGTGCGGAAGTGCTGCATCATCTGATGGCGCTGCCCTGGCGCCATTTCGAGCGGACTCCGTCGGGCATCATCGCCGAGCGGCTGCGCCAGCTCGACGTGCTGCGCTCCTTCTTCACCGGCCAGATGCCGGTGCTGGCGATCGACCTGCTCTTCGTGGTGCTCTTCCTGATCGCGACCTTCGCGATCAGCACGACGCTCGGCCTCGTGGCCGCGCTCGCCATCCCCGTGCTGGTCGGCGTCTCGCTGGCGACCCATCGTGCGCAGCGGCGGCTGGCCGACGAGAGCTTCCAGGCGCTGGCCGCCAAGAGCTCGACCTTGACCGAGACGGTGGCCAATGCCGCCACCATCAAGGCGCTGGGGCTGGAGGCCGAGGTCGAGAAGCGCTGGCAGGCGCGGGTCGAGCAGTCGGCGCGCACCAGCCTGCGCGCCAACAATCTCGCCAGCATCGCGGCCAGCGCCTCGGGCACCCTGCAGCTCGTGGCCTCGCTCGCCATCGTCGTGATCGGCGTGGCCGAGATCGTCGACCAGCGGCTCTCGATCGGCGGGTTGATCGCGGCCAACATGCTGGCGGCGCGCGCACTGCAGCCGATGCGCCAGCTCGCGGGCGCCTGGCATCAGCTCCAGGCGGTCGGCGCTGCGTTCAAGCGCATCGACGAGCTGATGCGCGAGGCCGCCGAGACGCCGCCCGGCGAGTTCGCGCCCATGCCGGCGCTGCAGGGCGACATCGCGTTGGAGCGCGTGACCTATCGCGCCGAGGCTCGCGGACCGGCCATCCTGCGCGAGGCCGACCTCGCCGTTGCCGCGGGCGAGATCCTGGGCATCGTGGGTCCCTCGGGCTCGGGCAAGACCACCATCGCGAACCTTGTGCAGGGACTGGTCGTGCCGACCGACGGCCGCGTGCTGGTCGACGGCACCGACATTGCCCACATCTCGCCGGCGCAGCTCCGTGCCCAGATCGGCAGCGTGCCGCAGGACGTCCAGCTCTTCACCGGCTCGGTGCGCGAGAACATCGCCATGGGCGTGGCCGACAAGGATCCCGGCCGCGTCGTCGCCGTCGCCAAGTTCGTCGGCGCCCACGATTTCATCCAGCGCCTGCCGCAGGGCTACAACACGGTGCTGGGCGAGCGCGGGCAGGGGCTCTCGACCGGCCAACGCCAGCTCCTGTGCATCGCGCGCGCGCTGATCCGCAATCCGCGCATCCTGATCCTCGACGAGGCGACCAGTGCGCTCGATCCGGCCACCGAGGAGCAGCTCCTGCGTCAGCTCAAGGGCAGCACGCGCGGCCGCACCGTGATCATGATCACCCACCGCCTGGCGCCGCTCGCCATCGCCGACCGCGTGGCGCTGGTGATGGACGGCAGGGTCGAGAGGGTCGGGCCGCCGACCGAGGTGATGGCCTATGCCCGCATCCGCATGGCCGAGGCGACCCGCGGTCAGACGGCGGCTGCTGCGCCCGTGCCGCCACGCGCCATGCTCGGCTGATCTCTACGCGAAGTCGACGAACTCGGGATCTTCCAGCCGCGCCAGCCGCTCGGAAGCGAGCCTCGCGCAGTCGATCAGCAGCGCCTTGCGCCGCGCCGCCGCCACGGGGCGTCTCGGCGGATGGCGCAGCATCTCCCCGCCATAGGCGTCGGCCACGATCAGGCCGACCTCCTCGGGGATCAGCGCCTGCGGGAAGTCGACCGGCACGGCGAAATAGAGCTGGTCGCACCAGTCGAGATAGTCCGGCCACTTCTGGTCGACGCGCCAGTCCTCGATCGAAGACTTGACCTCGACGATGACGAGTTCGCCGGTGGCGCCGACCGACATGATGTCGGCGCGGCGCCCATCGGGCAGCGGCAGCTCGAGCAGCACGGTGCGGCCCGACTGACGCATCAGCCGGCAGGCGCCGCGGCACACGGCCAGCGTGATGTCGGGGCGTGCCTGGCGCGCGATCGGCGGCTGGGGCTCCATGACCGCGGCCTAGCGTTTGGCCGGCACCGGCACGAGAGGAGGCAGCGTCTCTTCGCGCGCCAGCTCGTAGACCGGCTTGAAGGCCTGCGCGAGCGCCTCGGCCTTCTTGCGGTCGCGGTCGGGCACCTTGTCGCCGACCTTGTCGCGCACCGCGCGCGCCTCGGGATGGCCGCCGCGCTCGGCGAGGTAGAGCCACTTGAAGGCCTCGACCGGATCGGTCGCGCCGGCGGTGCCGGTGAGCAACATGACGCCCAGCGCCTGCTGCGCCTCGGGCAGTCCCTGCTGGGCCGCGCGGCCGTACCAGAACTGCGCTTGGCCGGGATCGCGCGCGACGCCCGAGCCCGCGAGATAGGCGTTGGCGAGCTTGAACTGGCCGGACGGCACGCCCGAGTTGGCGGCCATCTCGTACCAGGAGATCGCCGCCTTGAGCATCTTCTCGTTCGCCGCCTTGTCGCGCGTGGCCGGCGTGCGCGCGAGCATATCGCCCATCGCCAGCGCGCCCTCGGGCACGCCGTTCTGCTGTGCCGTCACGAACCATCGCTGCGCCGCCGCCTGGTCCTTCTTGACGCCGGCGCCCTCGGACAGCGCCATGCCGTAGC
>CAYRBQ010000413.1:0-4156 GCA_964422305.1 uncultured Reyranella sp.
GTGCCATGGTCTACCTCTCGTACGGGAAGAAGTTGCGCTTGATGATGCGGGTATCGGGTTCGGACACGATCGCCATGCCGGTCGCCTGACGCAGGAAGCGATTGCCCCGCTTCGTCATCCCGTGGCGTTTGCCCACGACACCGTGCTTCACCTTGCCGGTGGCCGTGAAGCGAAAACGCTTCTTGGCCCCGCTCTTGGTCTTCATCTTGGGCATTTTCGTTCCTTTTCAAAGGGTTAGCGCTTGCGCGCCGGCCGGGCCGGGGCCCGGAAAGTCCTTACGAAGCAGCCGAGGCAATGCCCTTTATTGGCCAGACCGCTCGAAGGAACGGGGCTTATAGCGACGCGGCCCAGCCCGTGCAAGCACGCCGGAATGGGGCAGAATGCCCGTCCGATGGGGGATTCTCGCATGAAATTGGCAGGCAAGGTGGCCCTGGTGACCGGGGCGCAGCAGGGGATTGGGGCGGCGATCGCGCGGGCGTTGGCGGGCGAGGGGGCCGACGTGGCGCTCACCTGGCTCGACGACCGGGCCGGGGCCGAGGCGGTGGCCGCCCAGATCGAGAGCACCGGCCGCCGCGTCCAGCTCCTCAAGGTCGACGTCTCCAGGCTTCCCGAGATCGAGGCGATGGTGGCGGAGACGGTGAAGGCGCTGGGCGTGCCCGACATCCTGGTGAACAACGCCGGCGTCTATCCGCGGGTGCCGCTCTTGGAGATGCGCGAGAGCGACTGGGACCATGTCCTCGACATCAACCTCAAGGCCGGCTGCTTCGCCACCATCGCGGTCGCCAAGGCGCTGATCGCGGCGAAGAAAGAAGGCGGCGCGGTGATCAACCTTTCTTCGTCGGCGATCCGCGGCGCGGTGCGCGGCGTGCACTACAGCGCGAGCAAGGGCGGCGTCGTCTCGATGACCCGCGCGCTGGCGCTGGAGCTCGCGCCCTACGGCATCCGCGTCAACGCCATCGCGCCCGGCCTCACCGACACCGCGCAGCCGCGCTATGGCAACACCGACGCCGAGCTGGTCGAGATGGCGCGCACGACGATCCCGCTCGGCGGCAAGCTGCTGACGCCCGACCAGATCGCACGCACGGCGGTCTATCTCGCGTCCGACGACTCGAGCGCCACGACGGGGCAGGTGCTGCACGTCAACGGCGGCTCGTATATGCCGTAACGGATATCACACGCATCGGCGTTGACAGGCGCGGGCCACAGGCGTTGAGTCGGCCTGTCCGCGACAGACAGGGAGGTTTTGATGCTTCCACCGGGTCAACGATCCGCAGAGACCGCCGACGCATACGTTCGGGTGTCGGCGTAGCGGATATTCGCGAATGACACGCCGGGGCGGCCCTAGCGGGCCGCAGCAGTAAGGCAAGGCCCCATCTGCGGCCGCCCCCGTCGTGATTCTCCGGGAAGATCAGGAACAGGGCTTCTGCTTCGCGCCGTTCTCGATGAACGCCAGCAGGCAGGGCCCGAACGTGCGCGCAAAGCCGAAGTCGGCGCCGGCGCCATGGCCTTTGAAGCCTGCCGGGTCGTCGATCACGACCGCATCGACGCCGGTCTTGCCGAAGATCGAGCGCGCATCGTTCATGCGCCCGCCGACATCGTAGGTGTCCTCGGCGAAGTTCACGACCACAACGCGCGGGCCGCGCTTGATGCCGTCGAGCACGTGCTGCCACTCCGAGCGCGCGCGCGTCGTGTCGCGCATCTTGTCGACGGTGCCGTGGTGGGCCGCGGCGATCGAGACGGCGCCGTCGGCCGGCGCGCCGCGCTGCAGAGCGGCGAGCGATACCCAGGCGCCCGCCGACTGGCCGGCCAGGATGACGCGCCGATAACCCATCGCCTTGGCCTTGCGCACGGCATCGGCGAGCGCGGTGGCATCGCTCGCCCAGTCGGCGATCCATTCGCGGTCGAAGCGGTAGAGATCGTAGCCCGCGCGCAGGAAGCGGCCGGTCCAGACCTGCGGCGCGCTCTCGGTCGAGTTCTTGCCGGACATGTAGCCGTGGCTCCACACGATCAGCCCGGTGGCGAGCTGTGGGCCGCGCATCGACCAGTAGGGCTCGGGCCGCAGGCGGCCGATGTCGGCTGCGCCGGGGGCACGGGCCGGAATTGTCTCGCGCCAGTTCTGGCCCGTCACCGTGTAGTTGTTGACGACGTGCAGCGTGCAGGGCTTTCCGTCCGACTTCTCCTCGCAGCGCTTCATCACCGAGGTCACGGCACCGCCCGGATCGGGACCACCGGCGCCCGCCCAGGAGAAAGCTGCGCCGCTCGGCGACACGGCGAAGGCGCGGTGCGGTCCCAGGTTCTGGAAATCCGAGAAGGCCTTCGCCGCGGCGCCGTTGAGCGCCGGTTGCGATTCGGCCCACGCCGCGCCGGACGTGCCGGCGAGCAGCACCGCAGCCGCAACGATCGCAGGCTTCATGCGTTGTCCCCCGGGCGCGAGGCTAGCATCTTCCCATGGTCAAGGCTGCATTCATCGCATTGGCGATCGTCGCGACGGCCGGCCCGGCCTGGGCCCAAGCCCCATCGCCGGAGGCGCCCGGCAAGACGCCTCCCAACGCGATCGCCGCAGCGACCCCGATCGTCGCGGCTCCAAGCTCGCAGAAGGCGATCGAGAACCCGGCCGCGCAGTTCACCTTGATGAAGGCCGTGGTCGGGCGCGTGCTCGGCATCGTTCACGCTCGCGCGCTGCCGGTGGAAAGCGGTGGCTACAATCTCCTGAAATACTGCTGGACGCCCTTCAACGTGCTGGGCGACTGGGGCGAGCGCTCGGGCACGACCGGCGAGATGGTGGTACGGGCGCTCGAGACACAGGCCTGGTCGCGCGACCTCGTCCGCGCCGGCTATCCCGAAGTGCCGGTCGCCGAGGCGATCGGCCGCTACGAAGCCGCGCTGGTCGCTGCAGGCTTCGCCAACGCCGCGCGCACGCGCGCGCTCGAGATCCTGCGGGCCGAGCTCGAAGCCATCCGGCTGCGCACACCGGGGGCGGCCGAGATTCACGCCCGCTACCGCTGCAATCGCCAGGTTTCGGATTCGGCGTCGCTCGCGCTCAAGCATGCGACGCTGCCGGAGGGAGGCAAGGCGCGCTTCATTCCCTTCGTGCTGCACCAGTTCTGCCTGGCGCAGCAGATCGATCCGTCCGACGGGGTGCGGTGCGACTACTGGATGGCGGCCAAGGACGGCCCGATGTCGTTCGCCGGCGAGACCGTCTACAGCGTCGCCTGGCCGAACAACACGATCACGACGGGGCGCTTCAACCCCGACGAGCAGCGCACCGCCGGAACGGTGACGCTGCGCGAGCGGCCCGCCAGGAAGTAGGGGGCCTTTGGGTTGCTTTCTGCCCCCGCGTCATCGCGGGGGAAGTTCCGCGTCATACGCGGCGAAGGGGGTCGGAAGGCTCACGGTTGATGACCCCCTCCGGCCCTTCGGGCCACCTCCCCCGAAACGGGGGAGGGGAATAACTACTTCGGCGCCAGCACCATGATCATCTGCCGGCCTTCCATGCGCGGCATCGATTCGATCTTGGTGAGCGGGTCCATCTCGCCGCGGACGCGGTTCAGGACCTGGAGGCCGAGCTCGGCATGCACCATCTCGCGGCCGCGGAAGCGCAGGGTGACCTTCACCTTGTCGCCTTCCTCGATGAACCGCTTCATGGCCCGCATCTTCACCTCGTAATCGTGGTCGTCGATGTTCGGGCGCATCTTGATCTCTTTGACCTCGATGACCTTCTGGTGCTTGCGCGCCTCGTGGGCCTTCTTCTGGGCTTCGTACTTGTACTTGCCGTAGTCGGAGATCTTGGCCACAGGCGGAGCCGCATTGGGCGAGATCTCGATCAGGTCGAGATTGGCTTCCTCGGCCATTTCGATCGCTTCGCGGGTGCTGACGACGCCGACCATGTCGCCGTTTTCGTCGATCAGTCGGACTTGCGGCGCTCTGATCTCGCCGTTGACGCGCGGACCATCCTTGGTCGGCGCGCTCTGTTGAGCCGGTCTTGCTATGTCGTTCTCCTTCGTTGCTGCCCCGTCTTAGGGGCGGGAAATGAAGGTCCGGGCCGCACTAAAAGGGCGGCCGGCCTTCCTCTGAAAGTTTAGTGACGGCGGCCCCGAGTTCAAGGACCTCCTGCTTTTCCGAGCCGAGGCGGCGGACGGCCACCGTGCGGCCTTCC
>CAYRBQ010000414.1:0-4148 GCA_964422305.1 uncultured Reyranella sp.
GGTCCGCAAAGCCTACGAGCACAAGCAGTTCAGGGAAAATCTCCTCGCATTCTGATCACGCGAACGGAAAGGCAGGCACAGTCATGGCTAAGCTCACACTCAGTCGCCGCACCGCCCTCGGCCTCGTCGGCGCCGGGCTCGCCGCTCCCTTCATCCGCCCCAGCTTCGGACAGGCCGCTTGGCCCGAGCAGACCTCCATCCCGGATATCCTGAAGGGCAGCGGAGAGATCCGCATCGCCGGCTACGGCGGCACCATGCAGGAAGCCCAGACGAAGGGCTATTACGAGTCCTTCGAGAGGCTTTCCGGAATCAAGGTGCGGCCTTTCCCGGGCGCCAATGCCCCCAAGGTCAAGGCCATGGTCGAGACCGGCAACGTCGAATGGGACCTGGCCCAGCTCAGCCGCGGCTCGATCATGAACCTGCAGAAGACCGGCGACTATTTCGAGAAGATCGACTACTCGCTCGTCGACGACGGCGTCGGCAAGGAATACCGCTTCGAGTACGGCCTCGAGATGCTGCTGTGGGCGCAGGTGCTCGCCTATCGCACCGATGCCTTCAAAGGCGCCGTGCCCTCGGGCTGGGCGGATTTCTGGGACACCAAGAAGTTCCCCGGCGATCGCGCCATGTTCGGCACCGGCGGCGGAGGCTGGCCGGAGATGGAAATCGCGCTGATGGCGGCGGGCGTGCCGGCGGACAAGCTCTACCCGCTCGACGTCGACAAGGCGCTGGCCAGCTACAGCAAGATCAAGAAGGACGTCGTCAAGTGGTGGGAGACCGGCGCCGTGCCGATCCAGCTTCTCACCGACCGCGAGGTCACCATGACCACCGTGTGGAACGGCCGCATGGCGGCGCTGCAGACGGCCGGCGTGCCGGCGGCGATAAGCTGGAACCAGGGCCTCCTGAAGCGCGACGCCTGGGGCATCCCCAAGGGTGCCAAGAACAAGGTCAATGCCATGAAGTTCGTGGCCTTTTCGACCATGGCGATCCCGCAGGCGCGCGTGGCACTCGGCATTCCCTACGGCTCGGTCAACACCAAGTCGGACGAGTACATCCCGGCCGCCCGACAGGAAGTGCTGCCGAGCGCGCCGGCGATCAAGAAACAGCTCGTCAACTACGACTACGATTGGTGGATCGAAAACCGCGAGGCCGTCATCCCCAAGTTCAACAAGTGGCTGCTGAGCTGAAGCCGATGGGCGAAGCTGGCATGAACGGAGCCGGTCGGGGCGCATCGGTCGCCCTTGCCGACCTCGTGAAGCGGTACGACCGCGTCAATGCGGTCGACGGCGTCTCGCTCGACATTCGCTCTGGAGAATTCCTCACGCTTCTGGGGCCGAGCGGGTCGGGCAAGACGTCGACCCTGATGATGATCGCCGGCTTCGAGACACCGACCGCCGGCGACATCGCGATCGACGGCACGTCGGTGGTCGCCATGCCGCCCTACCGCCGCAACATCGGCATGGTGTTCCAGAACTACGCGCTGTTCCCTCACCTCACCGTCGACGAGAACATCGGCTTCCCGCTGAAGCAGCGCGGCGTGCCGAAGGCCGAGCGCGCCAGGCTCGTGGCCGAGGCGCTGGAGCTCGTGCACCTGCCAGGCTACGGCGCGCGCTATCCGCGCCAGCTCTCGGGCGGCCAGCAGCAGCGCGTCGCGGTCGCGCGGGCTGTCGTCTTCAAGCCGCGCCTGTTGCTGATGGATGAGCCGCTGGGTGCGCTCGACAAGCAGCTTCGCGAGAACCTGCAGCTCGAGATGCGCCGCCTGCATGCCGACCTCGGCATCACCTTCATCTATGTGACGCACGATCAGGAAGAGGCGCTCACCATGTCCGACCGCATCGCCGTCATGAACGACGGGAAGGTGGCGCAAGTGGGTTCCCCGGAGGATCTCTACGACCGGCCGTGCGACCGCTTCGTCGCCGGCTTTATCGGCGAGTCGAACTTCCTGCCGGCGATCGTGCGCGGCATCGAGGACGACATCGTCGTCGCCGAGTGCGACGGCGCGCTGATCCGCGCCGTCTGTCCCGGCCGGCCGGCGAGCGGCGAGAAGGTGACGCTGACCACGCGGCCCGAGCGGCTGCGCTTCGCCGACAGCGCCGGGAGCGAGACGACGGCGCTGAACCGGCTGAGCGTCACCGTCACCGAGGCCGTCTTCGCCGGCGAGCGCTGCCGCTACATGCTACAGGCTGGCGACGGTACATCGATGGTGCTGAAGGAGCCGTCGAGCGCCACCATCCGCCGCCGCGCGGTCGGCGAGCGCGCCGAGATCGCCTGGTCGGTCGCGGACACGATCCTTGTCTGAAATCGTCCAGCCGGCTCCGGTCTCCGTACCGCTGGGCGCCGCCCGAACGTTCTCGTTCAACTGGCGCCAGGCGGTGCCGCTGATGCTCGCGGCTCCGCTGCTGATCTACATGCTGGTCTTCTACGCCCTGCCGGTGCTGGCCATGCTGCTGCGCAGCGTGAGCGACCCGACCTGGACGCTGTCGCACTATGCCGAGCTTCTCGACGACGTGGTGTTCGCCAAGACCTTCTGGATCACCTTCAACACGTCCGTCACCGTGACGCTGGGCTGCCTGGTCCTCGGCTATCCGGTGGCCATGGGCCTGGTGCGGGCGAAGTCGATGGCGCCGGTGATCCTGATCATCATCCTGCTGCCGTTCTGGACCAGCGTGCTGGTGCGCAGCTACGCCTGGATGGTTCTGCTGGGCCGCCACGGCCTGATCAACGAGGCGCTGCTCGCGCTCGGCATGATCGACCGGCCGATCCGCATCCTGAACACGCCGGTGGCGACCCAGATCGCCATGATCCACATCCTGCTGCCCTACATGATCCTGCCGATCGCCAATGCGCTCCGGCAGATCGATCCGTCGCTGGTCCGCGCCGCCTCGGGCCTCGGCGCCACCCCGTTCATGACCTTTCGTCAGGTCATCCTGCCGCTCTCGATGTCGGGCGTGGCGGCGGGCACGCTGCTGGTCTTCGTGCTGGCGCTGGGCTTCTACATCACGCCGGCCATGGTCGGTGGCCCGCGCGACATCACGCTCTCCATGCTGATCGCCTACCAGGTCGAGCATCTCAACTGGGCCTATGCCGCGACGTTGTCCGCGGTCCTGCTGGTCACCGCACTTGTCATCCTGGCGGTCGCGCGCCGCCTGCCCGGAGTCGGCAACGCCTTCCGCATGAGCATGCGATGATCCTCGCGCGCACCCTGCCCGCGTTCGTGGTCGGCCTGATCCTGTTCTTCCTCGCCTTCCCGATCGTCGTGGTGACGATCGTGTCGTTCTCCGAAGCGACCTACCTCACCTTTCCGCCGCCGGCTTTCGGATTCCGCTGGTACGAGGCCTACTTCAGCAACCCCGACTGGCTGAACCCAACCTGGGTCAGCCTGTGGGTCGCGGCCGTCGTGGTCGTGCTGGCGACGTTCCTCGGCACGCTCGCCGCCCTCGGCATCGCCCGTCTTTCGAAGCCGATGCGCATCTTCGCGACGGGCCTGATCCTCTCGCCGCTGATCGTGCCCGGCATCGTGGTGGCGATCGGCATCTACTACGCCTATTCGCACTACGGGCTGGTCGGCACGCCGATCGCCATGGTGCTGGCCCATACCTGCCTCGCGGTGCCGTTCGTCGTCACCAGCGTGACCGCGAGCCTCGCGGGCATCGACCCGCGCCTCGAACAGGCTGCGCTCAGCCTCGGCGCCACGCCGGGCGCCACATTCCGGCAGGTCACGCTGCCTTTGATCCGGCCGGGCGTTCTGGTAGGCGCACTGTTCGCCTTCATCACCTCGTTCGACGAGCTGATCGTGGCGTTGTTCATCTCGGGAACCGGCGCGGTGACCCTGCCGCGCCGCATGTGGGACGACCTGCGCTTCCAGATCGATCCCACCATCGCCGCCGTCTCCACGCTCACGATCGTGCTGACCGTGGCGCTGATGGGGGCCGCGCACCTGCTGCGCAAGCGCAGCCCCGCCTAGCCGGCCTTCATGCCCTTCATGTAGGTCGAGGGCACCACGGTCTTCACCGACTGCGCACGCTTGGCGAGCCAGTAGGCCTGCGGCGGCGGCACCGAGCCGAACTGCTTGTCGACGCCGAGCTTCTGCGCGGCATCCATCGGCCAGTTGGGATTGTAAAGCAACTCACGGGCCAGGGCGATCAGGTCTG
>CAYRBQ010000415.1:0-4133 GCA_964422305.1 uncultured Reyranella sp.
TCATCTTCACGCGGCCGAGGTCCTCCCAGATGATGGTGAAGCTGCGGGCCTCGGGATGCATGGAGTGGATCGTGCCGCGCTTGAAGTTCTGGTAGCGGTTCGGAACGATCAGCTCTTCCTGCGCCAGCGCCGGCAGCGGCAGCGATGCCGCAACGGCAGCGCCGCCCAGAAGCTTCAGAGTGGTCCTGCGATTGGTATGCGACATTGCATGGTTCCTTTCCGATTCTCGCAAGCGGCCCGAAGTCGCCGCCTCGAGCATCTTGGGCAGCCGGTTCTAGTTCTTCCTTGAGCTTGATCAAAGCCCCGGCAGGCCCTCCGGTCCACATTGTGTCTTGAGTCGGGTCAAGTCCGATCCACCCGATCCGGCCTAACGGAGGGTCATGGAGCAAGCCTATGGGATTGCCGACATCGCCATCCGGGTGTCGGTCGTGATGTTCATGGTCGCCAACCTGATGGCGATCGGTCTGGAGACCGATGTGCGCGCGGCCCTGGCGCCGCTCGCGCGTATTCGTTTCCTGCTTTCGGTCCTCGCGGTGGATTGCCTGCTCGGGCCGGCGCTGGCCCTCGCCCTGGTCCTGTTGCTGCCGATGGAGCGAGCCTATGCCGTCGGGCTCCTGCTGATCTCGCTGGCGCCCGCCGCCCCCTTCCTGCCCATGATGGTGCGGCGCGCCGGCGGCGATCTGGCCCATACCGCGGCCTTCATGTTGATCGCGGCCGCCGGGACAATCGTGCTCCTGCCGTTGGGGGTGCCGTTCATCGTGCCGGGCGTCGAGCTCGGGGCCTGGGACGTCGCCCGTCCCCTGCTCGTCCTGCTGCTCCTGCCCATGACCGCCGGCATGGCGGTGCGGGCGACGCTGCCACGCCTGGCCGAGGCCGCATTGCGCATCGTGCGCCCCGTGGGAAGTGCCGCGACCCTCTCGCTCCTGCTGGCGATCCTGTTCCGGCATGCACCGGGGTTCTGGGGGGCGGTCGGCAGCTACGCCATCCTCGCGCAGCTCGTCTACGCCATCGGCCTGGTGCTCGGCGGCTATTTGCTCGCGCACGGCCTGCCGCCGGAGCAGCGCAGCGTCGTCAGCCTGGGCGCCTGCACGCGCAACCTGGGCGCGGCCCTGGCGCCGCTGCTGGTCGCCGATCCCGATCCGAAGACCATCGTCATGATCGCGCTCGGTGTTCCCACGACGCTTCTGATGACATGGATGGCGTCGTCCTGGCTCCACCGGCAGGCTGTGCATGCCCGTGCCGTCGTCCGGCACGAGCCGGAAGGGTAGGAGGCGCATTCGATGACCTGGCTCAGGCGCTATCAGTTCAAGGAATTCGTCAATTCCTCGTTCTGGCTCTACCCATCTCTCGCGCTGCTGACCGCCTGGCTGGTCGCCAAGGCCATCCTGTGGCTGGTCCCCGATCCGCAATGGCCGCGTTTCGTCGAGGCTGACCTCGACGGCATCCGGGCGTCGATGGCGGCATTCGCGTCGTCGATGCTCACCTTCGTCGTCTATGCGGTCTCCGCCTTGTTGCTGGCGGCCCAGCTCGCCAGCGGCCAGACGACGCCGAGGTTGATCCGCCTCACCTTCGGCCGCTGGGAAATGAAGGTCGCGACCAGCATCTTCGTCTTCGCTTTCGGCATCACGATGGTGGCACTCGCCAACCTGACGGCCGACAAGCGTCATGCGGCGCTGATTGTCCTCGCGCTGCTCTCCAACGTCGGCGCAATCTTGGCCTTCTTCTGGTTCGTCCAGGAAGTCGGGCTGGGTCTGCGGCCGGTCGCCATCCTGCAGCGCGTGTTCGAAGATGCGAAGGGGGCGTTGGACTCCGTCTACGATGGCGCCTTCGATCCCGCGACGCAGGAAGGAGGAGTGGCGGACGGGCTCGGAGGCAGGGAGGGCAGGATCCTGCGCCGCATCGGGTCGTCGGGAACCTTCCTGGCGTTCGGCAGTCGCGATCTCGCCGCGCTGGCCGAAAGCAGGGGCGCCGTCATCGAGTTGATCCCGCAGGTCGGCGACTTCGTTTCGGTCGGCGATCCCCTGGCGCGCGTCTATCCCCCCAACGCAAGCATCGACGAAGGTGACGTCGACGCCATGGTGGCGTTCGGGTCGGAACGGACCATGCGTCAGGATCCGATGTTCGCGTTCCGGATCATGGTCGACGTGGCGTCGCGCGCGCTGTCGCCCGCAGTGAACGATCCGACGACGGCCGTTTTGGCGATCGATCAGATCCACCGGCTGTTGCGCTATGCCGGCCTGAAGAACCTCGACAATGCGCAGCTACGCGATGGCGCCGGACATCTCCGCCTCGTCTATCCGACGCCGGATTGGCAGGACATCGTCGATCTCGCGGTGACCGAGATCCGCCACTTCGGTGCGTCCAGCATCCAGGTCGCCCGCCGTCTGCGGGCAATGCTCGAGCATCTGCTCGAGCGCCTGCCGCCGCAGCGTGCGGCGGCGCTGCGGCGCGAGCTGGAGCTGCTGGAGCACAGTGTCGCGCGCAGCTTCCCGGAGGCGGACGATTGCCGTCGGGCCAGCGTCGGGGACGTTCAAGGCCTGGGCGGCTCGTCCCTCAGGACGGACCTCTGAAGCCCAGGCGATTCGCGCCGGACTTGACGAACATCAAGGCCAGTCTGCACGAGTCGCACTTCAGTACGGGTCGAGATCGAAGGAGGGGACATGACCAGGCCGCCGCGCGAGCATGCCGAGCCGCAGTACGTGCATTCGGACGAGCGAAGGGCTGCCGGCAAGGCCTTGCGGGATCAGGTGCCGCGCGAGGCCCACGGCCATTGGCGGCCGCCGAAGGAAAGGCGCGACATCGTCGAGCTGCTGGAGGAGGCGAACCGCGGACGCATGGAGGTCCTGGTGCCGATCCGCTACGGCCGGATGATGGAATCGCCGTTCACCTTCTATCGCGGTTCGGCGGTGGTGATGGCGGCGGACCTCGCCGACACGCCGGTCTCCGGCATCAATGTGCAGGTCTGTGGCGACGCCCACCTGTCGAACTTCGGCGGCTTCGCGACGCCGGAACGCCGGATCGTCTTCGACATCAACGACTTCGACGAGACGCTGCCGGCACCCTGGGAATGGGACATCAAGCGGCTGGCCGCCAGCGTGGTGGTCGCCGGCCGCCAGATCCGCCTGGCCGAAAGCGATGCGGCACGCGCCGCCCGCGCGACCGTCACCTCCTATCGCGAGCACATGGCCGACTATGCCGGCATGCGGTCCCTCGAAGTCTGGTACGACGCGATCGACGTCGACCGCTTCGTCAAGGGGATGGATTCGGAGGCGCGACGCAAACGCATCCGGGAACGGCTGGAGCAGGTCGAGGAGAAGAACGTCCCGGAGTTCCTGTTTCCCAAGCTGGCCGAGCATCGTGGAACGCTGCCGCGCATCAAGGACGATCCGCCGCTGATCTTCCATCCGACGCCGGAACAGGCGCCGGGGCTCGAAACCGGCTACCGCACCGGATTTGCGCGCTATCGCGAGTCGTTGCCGGAGCATATCCGCGTCCTGCTGGACCGCTTCCACTTCTGCGACCTCGCCATGAAGGTGGTCGGCATCGGCAGCGTCGGCACCATGTGCGCCGTCGCCCTGTTCATGGCCGCCGACGACGATCCGATCTTCCTGCAGGTCAAGGAGGCTACGTCATCCGTGCTCGAACCCTATGTCGGCAAGAGCCTCCACCCCAATCACGGGCAGCGTGTCGTCGCCGGCCAGCGGCTCATGCAGTCGGCCAGCGATCTCTTCCTCGGCTGGAGCGTCGGCGAGAACCGGCGCCACTACTATGTGCGCCAGCTTCGCGACATGAAGATCAGCGCCATCATCGAGGATTTCGACGCCGGCGACCTGCGGAACTACGGCCGCATGTGCGGTTGGGCGCTGGCGCGCGCCCATGCCCGATCCGGCGACGCGGCGATGATCGCGGGCTACATGGGCGCGAGCGAGGTGTTCGACGACGCCATCGCCGACTTCGCCGTCGAGTATGCCGACCAGACTCGACGGGACCACCGGGCCTTCGTGAAGGCCGTCCGGCAGGGCAGGATCAAGGCGCTGTCCGACATCTAGCCGCAGGACTTGCAGGTTCAGCAGGTTTATGGTAGGAAAAAGACTATCGTGGGCCGATTCTGATCGTGCCCGAACCACCAGGAC
>CAYRBQ010000416.1:0-4130 GCA_964422305.1 uncultured Reyranella sp.
GCGCCTTGATCCAATCCTCTCGGTTCCAGTCGCGGAAGTTGCCGGGCGGCGGGCCGCCGGCATTGTTCACGATGATGTCGGGCTCGGGGCAGGCCGCCAGCACCTGCTTGCGGCCCTCCTCGGTGGTCACATCGACAGCGACCGCCGTGACCTTCACGCCGTACTTCTTCCGAATCTCCTCCGCGGTCGCATCGAGCTCCGACTTGGTACGCGCGTTGATCACCAGATCGACGCCCTCGCCCGCCAATGCCGTCGCGCAACCCTTGCCCAGACCCTTGCTCGCCGCGCAGACGATCGCCTTGCGGCCCTTGATGCCCATATCCATCTTGCGTTTCCCCTCAGTTCACGCGTGTCCAGAGTTGCGTCTCGCCGAACATCGGCGTGCCGACATAGCCGCGCAGACGGAGCTTGCCGTCCGGTTGCAGGCTGATGTTGGCGTTGTAGGTCTTGCCATTCTCGCCGTTGTAGATCTTGCCGTCCTCGAAGGTGTTGGGATCGGCGGTCTTCTTGAAGCCCCAGATCAGCGGCATGCCGATCACCTTGCGCGAGCGCAGCGACGGGTTCTCGTTGCGGTAGTCCGTCGCGACGTCCGGCGCGACGACCTGACCGTCGGGCCCCTTGGGATTGATCAGTCCGACGATGAACCCGCAGAGGGGTCCGCTCGCTGCATCGGGGCATGGACCGAGTCTGACCTGCGCCACGCCGGACGCGGTGAGCCATGTCCCCATCACCGAGCCCTGCTGAGCCGACGCCGCGGTGGACACGACGCACAGCGCGACTGTCGCGACAAGCGTTCTCATGCTTCCTCCTTCGTTTCAGGACGTCTTGGCGATGTCCGCCAGGACGTCCGCCGCCAGGCGGCGGTCGATCTTGCGTCGCTCCGTCAAGGCCCGCCGGTCGAGCGCGGCGACCACGAGACGTGCCGTTTCCGCCGAGCGCTCCATATGCGAGACCAGATACTGCACGACGCCCGCACCCGCATGCAATTGCCTGTCGGCGAGCTGCTTCAGGATGATCGAACCCAGCAGTTCGTCGTCCGGCGGCGCGACCGCGACCGCAGGCGCCGCACGCAGCCGCGACGCCAGATCGGGCAAGGCGATCGACCACCGCGCCGGCGGCTCGGCCGAGATCAACAGCAGGTGGCCGCCGCGCTCTCGCATGAGGTTGTAGAGATGGAACAGGCCGCGCTCGGGTGCCCGATCGGCCTGGTCGATCACCACCGCCGACTGAGCCGCCGCGAGCTCGGCGAGATCGGCCATGTTCTTGCCCTTGAGGTCGGTGCCCGCCATCACGATCGCGCCACTGCGCGCCGACCAGATGCGTCCGAGATGCGTCTTCCCGCATCCGCGCGGGCCACTGAGCGAGAGCGCCGGCGCCGGCCAATCCGGCCAGCGATCGATCCAGGCCAGGGCTTCGCGATTGCCGTCGGTCACGACGAAGTCGTCGCGCGCATAGGTCGGCAGCGGCAGGACGAGGTCGAGGGTGAGTTGACTAGGCATCGACGGCTCAGCCGGCGCCGGTGCCGCGGTAGATCGAGCTCTCGCGATAACGCCCGATGAGGTGGCGGACGATCACGCCGACGACCGCCGCCACCGGCACGGCCACCAGAACGCCGACGAAGCCGAACAGGACGCCGCCTGCCAGCAGGGCGAACATGATCCAGACCGGATGCAGGCCGACGCGATCTCCGACGAGCATCGGCGACAGGATGTTGCCTTCGAGCGCTTGCCCCACGACGAACACGCCGACGACCAGAGCGACGCTCAGCCAGTCCGGGGGAAACTGCGCGAGCGCCATGCCGATTGACAGGACGGCACCGACGAACGTGCCGACGAACGGGATGAACGAGATCGCGCCCGCGATCAGCCCGATGACGAAGCCGAACTGGAGGCCCACCAGGGTCAATCCGACCGCGTACATGGTGCCGAGCGTGAGGCAGACCAGGGCCTGTCCGCGGATGTAGCCGCCGATCGCGCGATTCGATTGGTGCGCCAGGCTCCGGATCGTATCGGCATGGTCGCGCGGCAGGTTCCGGTCGATGGTCGCGAGCAGCTTTTCCCAGTCCCGCAGCATGTAGAACGTGACGACGGGCGTGATGAACAGCAGCGCCAGCAGGTTCACGACGGCAGCGCCGCCGCGCAGCATCCCGCCCGCCAGTCCGCCTGCGATCGCCAGGGCCTGACCGGCCCACTGTGCGGCTTCCGCCTGGACGGTTTGCAGGCTGAGCGCCGGCAGGCCGAAGCGCTCGCGGAACGGCTCGATCAGCGGCTGGATCTGCATGATCGCCTTCAGGGCGAGCTGCGGCGCTCCGGCGATGAGTTGCTGAACCTGGCTGAAGAGAGGCGGCAGGATCGCCATAGACGCGCCGACCGCGGCGAGCACCGCAAGGATGGTGACGAACGTGGTGGCAAGCGTCCTCGAGATCCGGAAGCGCTGCAGCCACAGCACGGCCGGATCGAGCAGGTAGGCGACGACCATGCCGACCACGAACGGCAGCAGGATGGCATTCAGAAGCCAGAGGACGAGCAGGAAAGCCGCAGCGGCGGCGGCCCAGAAACGCCAGCGTCCCGTCGCGACAGCCTGCGTCATCGGACGACGGCGCCGCCGACGATCATCGCGGCTGCAGGCGCCACTGGTCCGCGTCCTTCGATAGCGACAGCCCGGCCAGCGCCAGCGTGCGCTGCAGCTCATCGGTGGTGCCGTAGTACTCGAGGTGCAGTTCGGCCTTGTCGGCCTCGAGCGTCTTCACGGTGACGCCCTTCACCGCCGGAATGGCACCCAGCCGTTGCCGCACCTGAACCCAGTCGCCCAAGGCACGGATCGGCACCACGACATCGAGTGCGTCCTGCGAGTCGCGCCGTACCGTGGCCATGCCACGCCATTCCTGGTCGATCTTGGCGTGCATGTTCTTCACGGCGTCGGGCAGCCCGGCGGCATTGGCTACCGCCACGCGGGGAATCTCGCTGCGCGCGCCGGTCTGCGCGTCGTAACGCAGGCCGCCGACCGTCAGGCCGCCTGAGTCCTTGTCGCCCTCCACGACCGCGACGATGATCAGCGGCGCACGATAGCGATCGTTCAAACGCCCCAGAGCGGAGACGTCGCCGACATAGGCCTCCTCGGCCGACATCGCGTTCTGGTCGGTCTGGTCGCCACGCATCAGCGTGACCGGGACGGCGGTGCCCGCGCTGTCGAGCTGTCGCCACGCCTCACGCCAGGCATTCCTGTCGTCGAGCGGCTCGACGCCACCCTTTCCTTTCCATAGGGGAACAACGAGGGCCGGACGCGATACCGTCTCCACGACCTTGACCCCGGCCCCGCTCAGCCATGCCTTCACCGGTTCCGGCGCGAAGACGACGTTCAGGGTGGCGATGTAGCGGTTGGGGGCGGACCGCTCGCGGACGAATTCGATGCCGCGCACCATGTTCTCGAGCTGGGCCTCGTCGACCTGCGGCACCTTCGCGCGATCCTCCGGCGCCACCATGCGGTCGACGAGCTGGCGGACCGCGCGCCGGCGCGCCTCCCGGATGCCCTGCTGGCGCGCCTGGACGGCGTCCGGGCCCGTGGTATCGACGTCGATGCCGGTGACGGCATAGCCGCTGCCGGAAGGCGCCTGGGCCATCGCGCCTTCGGCGGCGACGAGCGCCAGCAGCACGGCGGCAATCGTGGAAAACCAGCGGCCTATCGGCATTGCGGGGGTCCGGTTTTTGGTTATGTTCGCGCCACCTGTTTAGCATGAATGAGCCCGGCTTGAAGCCTGACGCCCCCGGCCACAACAAACCTCCGCTGACCTACAAGGACGCCGGCGTCGACATCGACGCGGGCGACGCGCTGGTCGAACACATCAAGCCGCTGGCGAAGAGCACCAATCGGCCCGGCGTCATGGGCGGGCTGGGCGGCTTCGGCGGCCTGTTCGACCTCAAGGCGGCGGGCTTCACCGACCCGATCCTGGTCTCGGGCACAGACGGTGTCGGCACCAAGCTCAAGGTCGCGATCGAGGCGGCGGTCCCCGACACGGTCGGCATCGACCTGGTCGCGATGTGCGTCAACGACATCGTCGTGCAGGGCGCCGAGCCGCTGTTCTTCCTCGACTACTATGCGAGCGGTCGCCTCGACGTCGATGTCGGGCGCCG
>CAYRBQ010000417.1:0-4115 GCA_964422305.1 uncultured Reyranella sp.
CATCCGATCGGCGAGAACCCGACCCTGCAGTTCCGTCGCGACCTCAGGTTCGTCGAGCATCTCGACGAGCTGGGCTACGACGAGTTCTGGTGCGGCGAGCATCATTCCTCGGGCTGGGAGATGATCGCCTCGCCCGAGATGTTCCTGGCCGCCGCCGGCGAACGCACCAAGCGCATCATGCTTGGCACCGGCGTGATCTCGCTGCCCTACCATCATCCCTACAACGTGGCGCAGCGCATGGTGCAGCTCGACCATATGACCGGCGGCCGGGCGATCTTCGGCTCGGGCCCCGGCGCGCTGCCGTCCGACGCCCATACGCTCGGCATCGATCCGATGGTCCAGCGCGACCGTCAGGATCATGCGATCGGAGTCATCCGCCGCCTGTTCAGGGGCGAGCGGGTCACCGACAAGACCGACTGGTACACGATGCAGGACGCGGCCCTTCAGCTCCTGCCGCTGCAGGAGGACATGGAGTTCGTCGTCGCCTCGCAGATCAGCCCGTCGGGCATGACGCTCGCCGGCAAGTACGGCATCGGCATCATCTCGCTCGGCTCGATGTCCGACCAGGGCCTGCTGTCGCTGCCGACGCAGTGGGGCTTCGCCGAGAGCGCCGCGAAGAAGCACGGCACCACGGTCGACCGCAGGAACTGGCGCGTGCTGCTCTCCTGGCACATCGCCGAGACGCGCGAGAAGGCGCGCGAGGAGGCCAAGCACGGCCTGCTGCGCTGGCACAACGAGTACATCACCGGCACCCTGCAGCGGCCGGGCACGACGCCCTTCGCGGACGCCGACGAGGCGGTCGACAAGACCGCCTTCATGGACGGCTCGGCCTCGGTGATCGGAACGCCCGACGACCTCGTCAAGGTGATCAAGGACGTCCACGCGAAGTCCGGCGGCTTCGGCACGGTGGTGGGCTTCGTGCACGACTGGGCCAACCCCGAGAACACGATGCGGAGCTGGGACCTGGTGGCGCGCTACGTCGTGCCGGAGATCAACGGTTATGTGGCCAAGCTCCGCGAATCGCAGAGGTTCCTGATCGACAATCGCGGCGTGTTCGACCGCGCGGGCCAGGCCATCATGGCCAAGATCATGGAGAACAAGGACGCGGCGGAGGCGCTCAAGGTCACCGACTCGCCGCGCTTCGCGGCAGCCTCGGCCTCGGTGCCGAAGCTCGGGAAGAAGGCTGGCTGATCGTTCCGCGGGCTGGCGGCGTCAGTTCTGCTGCTGCCGCCAGACGAAGATCGAGCTCATCGTGTAGTTGAAGGTGGCGCCGACGATCACGCCGGCGATTCCCGCCAGCCACCACTCTTCGTTGACCTGGAAAACCCACGAGGCGACGCCGATGTTGGCGAGCGCGCCGACGCCGCAGACCACGTAGAACTTCAGCAGACCGGCCAGCGCCGCGCCGCCGCGCAGCTTCATGTCGCTGTAGGTCAGCACGTTGTTGACGACGAAGTTCGACGTCATGGCGACGATCGTGGCGGCCGTCTGCGCCACCTCGAACCCGAGGCCCGCCAGCATGCAGGCGCGCAGTACGGCGAGATGGATCACCAGGCCGATGCCGCCCACCAGCATGAAGGCGAGGAAGCGCACCGAGATCGCGCCGCCGGTGAACTGGTGGACGAGCAGGCCGACGAAGTCGAGCATCGCGCGGGCATCGAACTTGGAGAGGCCCCGCTCGCGGGTGCGGAAGTGGAACGGCACCTCGGCCACGCGGACCTTGCCGTCGGTGCTGGCCAGCAGGTCGAGCAGGATCTTGAAGCCCGAGGGGATCAGCCGCGGCGCGGCGGCCTCGAAAACCTCGCGCTTCAGCGCAAAGAAGCCGCTCATCGGATCGGAGACCTGGCGGCCGATCAGCAGCCCGGCGAGCCGGGTCGCGAGCCGGCTGGCGAGGGCGCGGCGCGCCGTGAAGCCGGCGCTCGCGCTGCCGCCTTCGATGGCGCGGCTGCCGATCACGATGTCGGCCTCGTCGGCCTGCAGCCTGGCGATCATCTCGGGGAGGATCGTCTCGTCGTGCTGTAGGTCCGCATCCATGACCGCCACGATTGGGGCGGCCGAGCTCAGCGCGCCCTCGATGCAGGCGCCGGCCAGGCCGCGGCGGCCGACGCGGCGCAGGCAGCGGATCCGCGGATCGGCCTGTGCGAGCTGCTTGGCAACCTGCCAGGTGCCGTCCGGGCTGTTGTCGTCGACGAACACCACCTCCCACGCCATGCCGCCGAGAGTCTTGTCGAGCAGGGCGACGAGGCGGGGCAGGTTCTGCGATTCGTTGAACGTCGGGACGACGACCGAAACTGTCGGAGAGGGCGCGCGCATCCGGCCCGACTATAGGCAGGCATATCGCGCTTGTCTGCGGTTGGCCCTCCCGTACAGTCCGCCGGGGGACGTGGGGTGATGCAGGGAATGAGTGGTTCATCGCGTTGGCCGGCATGGGGGCCGTCCCTGTGCATCGGCCTGATCGCGCTGTTGCTGGTCGTCTATACCGTGGCCGGCGCGATCGTCCGGCCGGCCATGTTTTCCGACAGCGGCTGGGGGTTGCTCGGATGGTACACCCAGGCCCGCGCCTCGGCCTTCAACCTCTCGGTCGGCCCCGATCCCGCGGACATCGCACGCGAGGTCGAGCGTTTCATGAGCACTTGGACGCCCGGCCAGCACCTGCTGCCGGGCCTCGTCGAGCGGCTCGGCCCGAGCCTAGGCGTGGCGATCATCCTGGTCACGTCGTTCTTCTCGCTGCTCGGCCTGGTCGGCTTCTACCACCTCTATCGCGCCTTCGGGTTCCCGCTCGAGACCGTCGCGGTGACGCTGCTGGTCATCGCCTGCAACCGGTTCTTCAACCTCGCCTTCACCATCTACAACGGCGGCGAGGTGCTGCTGTTCGGCGTGACGCCCTGGTTCGTCCTGCGGGCCTGGCGCCTGCGCGACTTCAGGTGGACGTCCGTGCCGGCCCTGGTCGCCGGCATCGCGGTGCTGGTCTTCATGAAGCTGAGCGGCATCATCTTCGGCGCGGCCGTGGTGGGCGCCGCGGCGGTGTGCGGCGACCGCGCCTGGGCGAGGCCAGACACGATCCGCAAGATCCTCGTCGCCGCCGCCACCGTCGTTCTGACGGGCGCGATCTTCTACGTCGCCTGGTATACGCAGGGCGTCACGGCGGCCAACATCGTGGCCGAGTCGCCACATCCGGACGGGCCGATCTTCTATGTCGCGCTGGCGGTCGGCTCGACCTGGAGCGCCAGCCTGTCGCTGCTCGACCTCGCGAGCTGGCTGCTGATGCATCCCAGCCGGCCGGTCCTCGAGTCGGTCGCCGCGCCGGCCTACCTGTTCCTGCCGCTCGCCATCGCCACCTTCGCCTTTACCTGGCGGCGTCTCGCCCGCTCCCACGGCGAGTATCTCCGCTTCGCCTTCCTGATTGCGGCCGCCGTGGCCGGCTTCCTGGTCCTGATGTGGCTGTCGGGCCGCTCGGTCGGGCTGGAGGAGCGGCACTTCAGGGGGCCGTCGCTGATCCTCTTCGTCGGCGTCGTCCACGCCTTCATCGGGACGCGCTCGCGATTGCTGCAGGCGACGTTCGCCGCCGTGGCGGGGCTTGCCTGCCTCTACGGCGTGGCATCGTTCGCGCAGCGCCTGCAGGCCAACACCCACTACGCGATGGGCGAGCGCGGCGTCCGCCAGATGGTGCCGCCGGAAGTCGTGGCCTTCGTCCGCACCATCGACCGGCCGGGGCCGGAAGCGGGCAGGACCCTGATCTTCATGCCGTCGCCCGAGATCGCGCTGGAGGTCCGTCACGTGCGCTTCTGGTCGAACCATGCCGATTTCCAGCCGATCGAGGAACTGCGCCGCGAGGTCTGGGGCGGCCACGTCGACCGGCTCTACGTGATCATGCAGAGGAAGCTCGTGGGTGAGGGCAAGGCCGACGTGATCCTGCGGTCGTTCGTCGACTATCCGCGCGACGGCTGGAAGGAAGTGCCGTTGGGCGACTTCGTCTGCTTCTACCAGGTCCGCGATTGAGCGCCGGACATTTGCACAGGGTAGGAAGCTAGCGCACCGCATCCCCGAGTGGGCGCGCGGATGGCTGGGGGACCAGGATTCGAACCTAGACTAACCGGGTCAGAGCCGGTTGTTCT
>CAYRBQ010000418.1:0-4113 GCA_964422305.1 uncultured Reyranella sp.
GTGCGCCTGTCGACCGGCGCCTGGTTCGATCCGCAGGATTCGGGCTCGAATGCACCGCTGGAGAAGCACGGCAATCCCAACGCGCTCACGCTCGACATCGGCGCCTCGAAGCTCAGCCAGGGCTGCATCGCGCAGACCTGCCTGGTCGAGATCGAGCGCCACGACGGCGCGGCGCCTGCCGTGACGGCGCACCAGATGCCCGCTTTCGCGAGCCGCTGAAGCACACCTCGCGGCGCTCTCGGACATTGCCAAGCAATGTCCTGTCGCTCATCGGTCGAGCGAAGCTCGACCGTCGCCGCGCTACAGCCACAACAACTTCCCGACGCGATTGCGACAGGGCTAAAGTGCAGCATTTGCGCGGTCTTTGTGATTTTCGGGTGCTACACCGCGACGTACCGCTTTGTAGCAGTTGTCGCAGCCCGCACGTCGAGCCGACGTATGCCCATGGATGGGGTTCGCCGATCTTTTCGCCTTTCATTCGACAAGGGAGCGCAGCGCGCTCCGGGGACACCTCCAGGCATTCGCTTAGGAGGCTCGTGCGGTCGGTTGGCTCCGCCGTCCTGGTGGTTCGGACACGATCAGAATCGGCCCATGATAGTTAATTTCCTACCATAGACCTGCTGAACCTGCAACTTCGCCGGCGCATGGCTGTGCATCGTCCGGAGCGGGGCTGCTGGCAGTGCATGCATGCGGGGCACTCGCTTGCGGCATCCCGTGGCGCTTGATAAGCCGCAGCGAATGCGAAGCGCCGCCGAGTACGTTGCCCATTCTCTCGAGAAGCTCGGCGTGCGGCATGTCTTCGGCGTGAGCGGGGCCAACGTCGAGGATCTGTTCGACGCGGTCCACCGCACGCCGGCCCTCCACGGCATCGTGGCCAAGCACGAGTTCTCCGCCGCGACCATGGCCGACGGCTATGCGCGCGTCGGCGCATCGCTCGGGGTCGTGATGGCCACGTCGGGTGGCGGCGCGCTCAACCTGGTGCCGGCGCTGGCCGAATCCTACGCCTCCTGCGTGCCGGTGCTGGCCCTGGTCGGCCAGCCGCCCACGTTGCTGGAGGGGCGCGGTGCCTTCCAGGACGGCAGCGGGCGCGGCGGCTCGATCGATGCCCGCGCGCTGTTCCGCGCGATCTCGGTTCATTGCGAGAGCGTCGCCCGCGCCGACGATCTGCCCTTCGCCCTCCATCAGGCGCTCTCGGCGGCGCAGGGCGAGAGGCCCGGGCCGGCGGTGCTGCTGCTGCCGAAGGACGTGCAGCGCGCCCGGGTCGACCCGCTGGCGCCGGCCTTCGATCTGCGGCCGTCGCTCGGCCGCCGCGCGCCTGCCGAAGACGATGTGCAGGCGGCGGCGGACCTTCTGGCGGATGCCCGTTCGGTGCTCGTCATCGCCGGCGACGGTGTGGCCCGGCACCACGCACGCAACGAGCTCGCCGCACTGGTGGACAGGCTGGACGCGCGCGTGGCGCTCGCGCCGGATGCGCGCGACGTCTTCGACAACCGCGACCCTCGATTCATCGGTCTCGCCGGGGTGATGGGCGATCCAGCCCTCGCCGGACAGCTCGCCCACGCGGATGCCTGCATTTTGGTCGGCACGCGCCTTCCGCATCTCGCCCACGCCGGCATCGAGCGCGAGATCGCGCGGCGCCCCCTGGTCAGCGTTCATTTCGAGCCGTCGTTCGAGGCCGGCACCCCACGCGTCGAGCTGATCGGTCACGTGAAGCTCGGCCTGCGCGATCTCGTCCGTCGTCTGGCCCAGCGTCCGGCCGCTGCGGTCGAGGCCGCTCCGCCGGAAGACGTCAACCCCGGGTTCCTGCAGGGGCCGCGGGCCGCCGGCGCGCTGGGCTTCGACGACGCCCTGCGGGCGGTCATGGCCGCCCTGCCGGAAGACGCCAACGTCATCGTCGATGCCGGCAACACCGGCGCCAGCGTGGCGCACTGGCTGCGCGCACCGTCGCGCGGCCGCTTCGTGCTGGCGCTCGGCATGGGCGGGATGGGCTACAGCTTCGGCGCCGCGATCGGCGCGGCGTTCGCCAACGGGCGCCGCACGTTCGTGCTGGCCGGCGACGGCGCCTTCTTCATGCACGGCCTGGAGATCCACACCGCGCTGGAATACGAACTGCCGGTGACCTTCATCCTGTTCGACAACAGCGCCCACGGCATGTGCGTCACGCGCGAGCATCTCTATTTCGGCGGCGACTACTCCTTCGGCACGTTCCGCCGGTCCGAGCTGGCGGCCGGGCTGGGTGCGATGTTCCCGGCCCTGAAGGTGCTGGCCGGCCGGACTCCCGGGGAGATCGAGGAGAATCTTCGCGTCCCGTCCTCCGGGCCGTCGATGATGTGCATCGATGTCGATGCGCGCGAAATTCCGCCGTTCCTGCCCTTTCTTCAGCCGGCGCCTCCGGGAGGGACCGGCGGGTCCGCCTGACCGGCGGTCCAGTGCCGTCAGCGCGCCTCAGTCCGCAGTGCTTCGGTGGTCCCGTGCCTCGCTCGGGGTCATGCCGAACCGGCGGCGGAACATGCGGGTGAAGGTGGGCATGTCGCGAAAGCCGGAGCGCAGCGCCACGTCGGACACAAGCCAGCCGGGATCCTTTGCCGACACGAGCGCCTGCCACGCATGCTCGATCCGGGCGCGCCAGATCGCTTCGGATATCCCTTCGCCGCGTCCGGTGAACACGCGATAGAGCGTGGCGCGCGAGCAGCCGATCGCCCGCGCCACGCGCTCGGGCGTGAGGTCCGGATCGATGCAATGCCGCGCGATGTGCCCCTGGGCGGCATAGTAGAAGCCGTCCTCGAAGCGCGCCGCGTCCGCCGCCCCCGCCGCCATCACCTGGAAGATCGCCAGCGCCATCTCGGCGACGGCCGCGACTTCCTTCTCCTGGTCCGTCGTGGCAAGCATCGGCGCGCGGTCGAGGGTCGCCGCCATCTGGCGGCGCAGCGCCGCCGCCATGCCGCGCGGCGGGAGGCTGCGGCCCGCCAGCACCGGCAGGTCCCCGCCCATGACGTCGATCACACGCTGGCGCGGCAGCACGATCCCGCTGAAGCGGTGACGCGGCCGCGCGATCTGCAACGGACAGGCATAGTCGACAACGTAGAGATCGCCGTCCTGCAGGCGTCGCTCTCCGTTGTGATCCAGTATGGCGCCCCGGCCTTCGCGAACCAGCTCGATGGCGATGTCCTCGCCCCCCTGCATGCGCGGGCGGCCCGGGGCGGGCATGCTGACGATCGCGCCGGACGCATGGTCGACCAGTTCGGCTTCCGGCAACACCAAGCGACGCATGCGGGCCTCGAAAGGCCGACCGGTGTCGAGCTGCCGGAAGACGTTGCGACGTGCCACGCGCGTTCGCCAGAACGTCACCCGGTCGGCAAGCGGCACGCCGTTCGTCGTGATGTCGAGCAGGCGTTTCGTCGGTTGAGACGCTGGATCAAGAGCGGCGGCGGAGTCGGTCGGCATCGCGGTGTCCGCCGTCATTCTGCCAGCGTCCGGCGGCAAAATCTGCATCGAGGGAGCCGTTGCCTTCCGGAATTGATTGGACCGGCCGACACCGGAGCAGGCAGGGTGGCGCCGGGAAGAACGGCATTGGGGCAGAGGCGCGTATGGGTGGCGTAGTACGGCGTGGAAGCGCCGCGGGGCAAGGTTCGATGATGTCCGGCATGGCGCGTCGGCGCCTGCTGAAGGGCACCGCCGCACTGGGCGCGGGCTTGCTGTTGCCGCGCCTCGCCGGCGCGCAGCACCAGGGTCACGATCATTCGAAGATGGGCCTCGATCCGGGGCCGGTCGTGCAGCCGCCGGCGGCGGCGATGGACCAGCCGCTGCGGGAGCCCGAGGTCCGGCGCTCGGTGAACGGCGTGCTGGAGACGACCTTGTCGTGCCGCTACGCCTACAAGGACATCGGGGGGCAGCGGCTCTACATGCGGAGCTACGAGGGCGCCCCGCACGGGCCGACCTTGCGCATGAAGCCGGGCGAGACGCTGAAGGTGCGGCTCTCCAACGACTTCCCGCCCAATCGCGACGCCATGCCGAAGAACGTCACGATCCCGCACCAATTCAACAACACCAACTTCCACTTCCACGGCGCGCATTGCAGCCCGAGCGGCATCTCCGACAACGTGATGCGCTCGA
>CAYRBQ010000419.1:0-4110 GCA_964422305.1 uncultured Reyranella sp.
TCAGCGTGTGCTGGGTGTGCTTCTGATGCGAGGCCTCGTCGAACATCTGCTCGGCGTTGCCGTGATCGGCAGTCACGAACATGACACCGCCCGCCGCCTTGATGGCCCCCATCAACCGGCCGAGGCTCGTGTCGACGGCTTCGACCGCCTTGGTCGCGGCGGCGAGATCGCCGGTGTGACCGACCATGTCGGTGTTGGCGTAGTTCACGACGATCAGGTCGAACTTGCCCGAGCCGATCGCCTCGACGAGCTTGTTGGTGACCTCGGGCGCGCTCATCTCGGGCTTGAGGTCATAGGTTTTCACCTTGGGCGAGGGCACGAGGATGCGCTCCTCGCCCTCGAACACGCGCTCCTCGCCGCCGTTGAAGAAGAACGTGACGTGCGCGTATTTCTCGGTCTCGGCGATCCGGAGCTGCCTGAGGCCGGCGCGCGAGATCGTCTCGCCGAGGCCCATCTTGATGACCTCGGGCGGGAACAGCGTCTTGAGGAACGGGCTGAGCGCCGCCGAATACTCGACCATGCCGATCGCCAGCGAAAACTTCGCGACGCGGGCGCGGTTGAAGCCGTCGAAGCGCGGGTCGAGCAAAGCGGTCAGGATCTGGCGCGCGCGGTCGGCGCGGAAGTTCAGCATCAGCAGGCCGTCGCCGTCCTTGATGCCGGTGTAACCGTCGATCACGGTCGGCAGCACGAACTCGTCGTCGAGGTTCGCGGCATAGCCCTTGTCGATCGCCTCCTTGGGTGTCGCGGCGTGCTGGTCGGTTCGGGCATCGACGATGGCGTCGTATCCCAGGGTCACGCGCTCCCAGCGCTTGTCGCGGTCCATCGGATAGAAGCGCCCGGCCACGGTCGCGAACCGGATCGGCAGGCCGGTCTTCAGGCCTGCCTGGATGTGATCGAGGCACTCGTGCGCGCTGCGGGGCGGCATGTCGCGCCCGTCGAGGAAGGCGTGAATCCACACCGGCACGCCCGCGCCCGCGATCATGTTGGCGAGGAAGACCAGGTGATCCTGATGCGCGTGCACGCCACCCGGAGATGCCAGCCCCATCAAGTGGAAGGCGCCGCCGCTCTTCTTCAGGCTGACGATCGCGCCGAGCAGGATCGGATGCTTGGCGAGTGAGCCATCCTCGATGGCGTTGTCGATGCGCGGCAGCTCAGGCACGGCGACACGGCCGGCGCCCAGGTTCATGTGCCCGACCTCGGAGTTGCCCATCTGGCCCTTGGGCAGACCGACGAAGGTCTCGGATGCGTCGATCAGGCCCTGCGGGCAGGTCGCGACCATGCGATCGAAGTTGGGCGTCCTGGCTCCCAGGATGGCATTGTAGGCCGTTGCGGTCCGATGACCCCAACCGTCGAGGATGCAGAGAAGCGCCGGACGCGGCGGTGCCATCACGCTGCCTTCCGCATCTGGGGCCGCTCGCGCTCCACGGCGTTGAACTTGTTGGGACAGGAGAGTTCCCGCGGATCGGTGTTGGGGTTCTGGTCCGGCACCTCGATGGCGCAGAACACGAACTCGCCGCGCGGTTCGCCGTCGATGGTGATGTCGTAGGTGTAGGTGCCCGGCGGATCGCCGGGAATGATGCACCAGGAGCGCTGCAGCACGCCGTCCTGGACGGTTTCGAACATGCGGGTGGTGGCGCGCGTCTTGTCGGCGCTGACCTCGGTCTCGGGACCGGCGATGACCTGCTCGGCCGGCTGCGAGGTCGTGAGCACTTCCTTCAGCGACACGACGCGGTTGGGCCCGCCGAGGTACATGCGCCAGCCGAAGCAGGCGCGATTGAACAGGAGCGGGATGGCGTTGGTCTCGTAGTGACGCTGCTTGCCGTCCTCGCCGGTGATCGAGACGTAGGGGATCGAGCGCACGGGCTTGACCCCCGGCCGCTGCACCGGCGTGCTCTGGGCCGTGGCGGTGGCGGCGACGAGGAGGGTGGCGGAGGCGGCCAGGAGCCACCGGGAGAGGGCGCGCATGACCTGCAATGTAGCCTCGGTTTTTCGTCAGAACAGAGGCAAAATCGACGCCCCCGCCACCAGCTCAGACCCGCGCCTCAGGCGCGGTGGTAGGGGTGCCCGGCCAGGAGCTGCTGCGCTCGGTAGATCTGCTCGGCGAGCATGCCTCGGGCCAGCAGATGGGGCCACGTCATTGCGCCGAACGACAGCACAAGAGAGGTCTTCTTCAGGAGCTGCTCGGTGTGGCCGTCGGCCCCGCCGATCAGGAAGGCCACGTCCGACACCGAATTGTCACGCCACTGCGCGAGCCGCGTGGCGAAGGCCTCGCTGTCCAGCACCTTGCCGCGGCGGTCCAGCGCCACCAGGGTGGCGCCGGCGGGCACGGCCTCCAGCAGGAGCTCACCCTCGCGCTGCATGAGTTGCGCCGGCGGCAGCTTGCGCTTCTCGTCGAGCTCGCGGAGCGTCAGCGGCCACCGGATGCGGCCGGCATAGTGGTCGTAGAGATCGCGCTCGGGCCCGCGGGCGGCGCGGCCGATGGTGGCGATTGTGATCTTCAAGTCAGGCGCGCTTGCGCCGCGGCTTGGCGGCGGCCCTTTTGACCGGCTTGGCGGCGGCCTCGTTCTCCAGCGCCCACATCTTCTCGAGCGCATAGAAGGCGCGCGGCTCGGGCCGGAACACGTGCACGACGACGTCGCCGGCGTCGACCAGGACCCAGTCGCCGCCCTGCTTGCCCTCGACCGGCGCATGGCCGTGGCCGGACTGCTTCAGCCGGTCGGCGAGATGGTCGGCGATCGCCACGACCTGGCGGTTCGACCGGCCGGTGGCGATGACCATGTAGTCCGCGAAGGCGGACTTGCCCTTGAGGTCGATGACGACGACGTCCTCGGCCTTGTCGTCCTCGAGCGAGCGGCGCACCAGCGTGAGCAGGGCGTCGGTGGCTTTGCTTCGGTCGGGAAGCTGGCGAGGCTGGTCGGAGATGGTCTTTCCTTTCGGTCTGCTGCGCTTGGGCCGCACGGCCCGGATGGCCGTCGCGGAATGGCTGTCCAGCCTGCTCGGGATAAAGCACCAGGCCGGCGGCTCGCAAGAGGCGAGACGGCGGGAGTCGCCGGCATCGAGCCTGTAACGGGCGAAGGTGCGCGGGGCTGCCGCTGCGAGGGCGGAATAGCCCCAGCCCGGACGGGCGAAGGCCGCGATCGGGATCGCGGCGAACAGGTCCCGCCAGCCCGCCCAGTCGACGAGCTGGGGCAGGATGTCGGCGCCCATCAGCCAGACGAACCTGGCATGCGGATAGACGTGCTTCAGCGCCTGCACCGTATCGAGCGTGTAGCGGGTGCCAAGCTGCAGCTCGGGCGCGTCGACGCGGATCTTCGGATGGTTGGCGAGCTGGCGGGCGCGGGCGACGCGGGTCGCCAGCGGCTCCATGCCGTCGCCGCTCTTCAGTGGGTTCTGCGGCGAGACCAGCCACCACACCTCGTCGAGATCCAGCCGGCGCAGGGCCTCGAGGCTGACATGGCGATGGCCGGGATGCGCGGGATTGAACGAGCCGCCCAGCAGGCCGATGCGCCGCGTCGTCGCGCGCGACACGCCCGGCATCGGATGGAGCGCGCTCACGGGCGTAGCGTGCCCATGCCGCGCACGATGTTCTTGTACGTCGTGAGCTCGACCAGCCCGACCGGCCCGCGGGCGTGCATGCGGTTGGTCGAGATGCCGATCTCCGCGCCCAGCCCGAACTCGGCCCCATCGGCGAACTGCGTGCTGGCGTTGTGCATCACGATGGCGCTGTCGACCTCGCCCAGGAAACGCCGCGCCGTGGCGTCGTTCTGCGTGACGATCGATTCGGTGTGCTGGCTGCCGTAGCGCGCGATGTGGTCGATCGCGCCGGCGACGCCGTCCACGGTGGCGACCGAGATGATCGGCTCGAGATATTCGGTGCGCCAATCCTTCTCGGTGGCCGCAATCGCCTTTGGGTCCCGCTTCTGCACCTCGGCATCGCCGCGCACCTCGCAGCCGAGCTCGTGCAGGCGCGCGAGGACCGGCATCAGGTGCGTGTCGAGTGCGGCCTTGTCGATCAGCAGCGTCTCGGCGGCGCCGCAGACGCTGACCCGTCGCATCTTGGCATTGGCCACCAGGTCACGCGCCATGGCGACATCGGCGTCGCGATCGACA
>CAYRBQ010000420.1:0-4105 GCA_964422305.1 uncultured Reyranella sp.
AGCTGCACGTGACCCAAGCTGCGGTAAGCCATCAGGTGAAGGCGCTCGAGGAGCGTCTGGGCGTCGCGCTGTTCGTGCGCCGCCCGCGCGGCCTCGAGATCACCAGCGAAGGCGAGGCCCTGCTGCCCGACCTGCGCGATGCCTTCGACCGAATGACCAACGCGCTGGAGCGTGTCGGCCGCAAGGCCAACTCCGGCACGCTGAACGTGAGCCTCGTCACGACTTTCGCGCTGGGCTGGCTGGTGCCGCGCCTGCACCGCTTCCAGGCCAAGCACCCGGAGATCGAGGTGCGCATGACGACCAGCCAGAAGCGCGTCGACTTCGCGCGCGAGGACGTCGACTGCGCCATCCGCTTCACCGTGCAACCCGAGCCCGATCTGCATGCCACGCGGCTTTTCAGCGATGTGCTGACGCCGCTCTGCGGCAAGCGCTATCGCGACAAGCTGAAGACGCTCGACGACCTCAAGCGCGTCCCCTTCATCGACATGACGTACGATCCCGAATGGTCGATCTGGTTACGCGCCGTCGGCATGGGCGACTTCAAGCCCAAGCGCGTGCTGACCTTCGACTCGACCATGATCGCCGTCGAGGCGGCGATGGAGGGCGCGGGCGTCGCGGTCGGCCCGCCGCAGCTCTTCCGCGAGGAGCTGGCCGAGGGCCGCCTGTTCCAGCCGTTCGACCAGATCGTCGACAGCGGCAAGGCCTGGTGGTTCGTCTGTCCGCCCGCGTCGGTCAGCCGTCCGAAGACCAAGGCGTTCGAGGAGTGGCTGGTCGAGGAGCTGGCCGCCCCGCAGGCGCGGTCGAGCAGGCCCGCGCTCGCCGCCAGCGGTGGCCGCCGCTAGGGAAGGCCCTGAGAAAAACTAAAGGCGTAGGCTCAGGCCGGCGGGTAGCGGTGCTGGCTCCCGAAAGCGTCTTCGACCTGCAAAGCGCCGGGATCGTCGCCCAGATAGGCCGGCCCCACCGGCACCTTGCCGTGCCCGCCCGGCACGTCCAGCACATAGGTGGGCTGGGCCAGGCCGGACAGCCGGCCGCGCAGCGCCTTCATCAGCGCCTGCCCCTCCTCGATCGAAACCCGGAAATGGCCGGTGCCGCGCACCAGGTCGGGATGGTGCAGGTAGTAGGGCTTCACCCGCGCCGTCACGAGCGCCCGCATGAGCTGTTCGAGGGTCTCGACGTCGTCGTTCACGCCCTTCAGCAGCACCGTCTGCGACATCAACGGCAGGCCGGCATCGGCGAGCCGCTTCAGTGCGGCGCGTGACGCTGCCATGAGTTCGCGGGCGTGGTTGCAGTGCACGCCCATCCAGACGCCGACCCGCCCGGGCGTCAGCGCCCGTACCAGTTCGTCGGTCACGCGGTCAGGATCGACGATCGGCACGCGGCTGTGCACGCGCACGATGGCGACGTGCGGAATGGCGTCGAGTGCCGCCATCAGATCGGCGAGGCGGCGCGGCGCCAGCATCAGCGGATCGCCGCCGGTCAGGATCACTTCCCAGATGCCGGGGCGCGAGCGGATGTAGGCGATCGCCGCCTCGAGTTCCTCGGCCGACAAGGCCTCGCCGCCGGGCCCCACCTTCTCGCGGCGGAAGCAGAAACGGCAGTAGACCGGGCAGACATGCAGCGGTTTCAGCAGCACCCGGTCGGGGTAGCGGTGCACGATGCCCTTCACCGGCGAGCGCGCCTCGTCGCCGATCGGGTCGGCGAGCTCCTCTGGAGCGATCTCGGCCTCCGCCCCGCTCGGCACGAACTGTCGCGCGATGGGATCGCGGGCGAGGTCGGCGCGATCGATCAGGGCCACCATCTCGGGCGTGATCGCGATCGCCATGGAGCGCGCAGCCGCTTCCAGCCGCGGATCGGGCGTCAGAAGACCCTCTCGCGCGAGGGCTTCCAGGGAGCGCAGTGTCTGCATCGCGGCGGGAAATAGGCGTCGCGGCGCCTCAAGTCCAGCGGGCGGTGTCCCGGCGGTCGGTGGCTGTGAGAAGGGTGGCGGTCGAGACCACGGTCCAGTCGCAGAGATCGTAGCGGCGGCTGAGGCGCTCGCGGACCGCAGCCTCGGCGGCGTTTTCCGGCTGCTTGGAGCGTTCCCACATGGCGAGGTCGGGTCGGCGGGTCAGCAGCAGGCTGCGCACGCCCGGCCGGCCGGCGCCCGTGACCTCGTCGGGGCCGGAGCCCGTGCGGTCGCCGGTCGCCTGCCAGAGGCCGATCACCTGCGAATCGTAGGCGGCTTCGAAGCCCGGCCAGGCCGCGGCGCAGAGGTCGAGGAACTCCGGCCAGTGCGGCTCGGGGGTGGCGAACCAGCGGAAGGCGTAGTTGCCCTGGCGCGTCGGCGGCACCGTGTCGGTCGGGCGCAGGGTCGGGACCATCGCCTCGCTCGACACGTGGCGCACGTCCGCGTCGTCGCCGACCAGCGCGCGCTCGGCCGCAGCAGCGGTCGTGCCGTTCGGCCAGACGGTGATCGCCTGCACTTCATCGCGCGGCCGGCCGATCTGGCTGCGCCAGAGACCGTAGACGCCGTCGCGGCCCGCAAGCCGTGCGGCCAGTGCCTGCCAGCGTCGCGGCGCGGCCTCGATCCGGTGATGGACGAAGGTGGCGCTCAAGCCACCTCTTCCTTGTGGCGGCTGAGCGTGAAGCCGGGATAGCCGCCGGCCGAGATCTCGTCGCAGCGCTTCTTGTAGCGGTCGAAGCCGCCGACATACGGCATGAACACGCGCGGCTTGCCGGGAATGTTGGCGCCCACGTACCAGGAATTGGCCAGCGGATAGAGTGTCGAGTCGGCCACGGCGTTGACATGATGCACCCAATCCATCTCGGCCTTGGCCGTCGGCTCGATGCGATCGAGCTGGTGCTTGCCGAGATGGTCGATCGTGTCGGCGATCCAGTCCACGTGCTGCTCGATCGAGGCGATCATCTGCGTCTTCACGCCCGGGCTACCGGGACCCGTGACGACGAACATGTTGGGGAAGCCCGACACCATCAGGCCGAGATAGGTGAGCGGCCCGCCGGCCCAATGGTCGGCCAGAACCGCGCCTGCGTCGGTGCGTATGTCGATCTCGCGCAAGGCGCCCGTCATGGCATCGAAGCCCGTCGCGAACACGATGGCGTCGAGCTCGAAGGCGGCGCCGGACTGCAAGCGCACGCCCGTGGCGGTGATCTCCTTGATGGGGTCCGAGCGCACGTCGACCAGCGCCACGTTCTGGCGGTTGTAGGTCTCGTAGTAGTCGGTGTCGAGACAGAGCCGCTTGGTGCCGATCGGATGGTCCTTCGGCGCCAGCAACTCGGCAGTCTTCGGGTCCTTCACCGTGGCGCGGATCTTGTTGCGTACGAACTCCGACGCCGTGTCGTTCGACTCCTTGTTCACCAGCAGGTCGGTGTAGGCATAGAGGTAGCTGATCGAGCCGCCCTCCTGCCACTTGGCCTCGTAGGAGCTGTTGCGCTCGTGCTCGGCGACGTCGAGCGCCGATTTGGTGGGTTTGGCATGTCCGCCGATGGCGAACGGCGTCTCCATCGCGGCGGCGCGCCGTGCGGGATACTCCGCCTTGTGCCTGCGCTCCTTCTCCTCCGGCATCGGCATGTTGCGCGCCGGCAGGCTGAAGTTGGCGGTGCGCTGGAAGACCGTGAGCGTCCTGGCCTGCTGGGCGATGATCGGGATCATCTGCACGCCCGAGGAGCCGGTGCCGATCACGCCGACCCGGAGCCCGCTGAAATCGACGCCTTCGTGCGGCCACAGGCCCGAGTGGTACCACTTGCCCTTGAAGTCGCCGATGCCCTTGAAGTCGGGCACGCGAGGTGTCGAGAGGTTGCCCGCCGCCATCACGCAGTAGCGGGCGCGAATCTCCTCGCCGGCCTCGGTCCTGAGCGTCCACTGGTTGGACTTGCCATCGAAGTGGGCCGCCTTGATGCGGGTGTTGAGCTGCACGTCGCGGCGCAGGTCGAAGCGGTCGGCGACGTGGTTGATGTACTTCAGGATCTCGGGCTGCGTGCCGTAGCGCTCGGGCCACTTCCACTCCTGCTGCAGCGCCTCGTCGAAACTGTAGGAGTATTCGAGGCTCTCCACGTCGCAGCGCGCGCCGGGATAGCGGTTCCAGAACCAGGTGCCGCCGATGCCGGA
>CAYRBQ010000421.1:0-4100 GCA_964422305.1 uncultured Reyranella sp.
TGGATCCGCAACAACTCGCAGACCGCCTACCACCCGATCGGCACCTGCCGCATGGGCCCGCAGCGGCCGGACACGGTGGTCGACGACAGGCTCAAGGTGCATGGCATCGAGGGGTTGCGCGTGGCGGACGCCTCGATCTTCCCGACCATGCCGTCGGGCAATACCAACGCGCCGTCCATCATGGTCGGCGAGAAGATGGCCGATATCCTGAAGCAGGCGGCCTAGCTCTCCGCTAGGCCGCCCAGTTTGCGACGGATTTCGTCGGGGATCCGCATCGACTTCAGCGATCGCGCATCGCCTTCCTTGCGGGCCCAGATGCGCGTCTCGGTGCCTTCGGCGGCGATCTCGCCGGCGGCGTCGCGGAAGACGTGGCTGATCGTGAACGAGGCGCCGCCGAAGCGCGAGACATGGCTCTCGATCACCAGTTTCTCGCCGTGCTGCGAGGCGCGGCGGAAGGAGCATTCGGCCTTCACCAGCGGCGTGCCCTCCTTCCACTGCCCGCTGCTGACGTCGTCGCGTGTCAGCCCGGCGGCGAGGAACAGGCGGTAGGTCGCCTGGTCGCACCATTTGAAATAGGCCGGGTAGTAGACGATGCCGGCGGGATCGCAGTCGCCCCACTCGACCATGATCTCGTGGCGGCTGGTAAGCGGCATGGTCAGACCGTCACCGGCTTGCCGCTGATCAGCGCGGTGCCCGTCATGGCCGCGACCAGCTTGCCGTCGGCACGCACCACGTCGATCCGGTAGTTCGAGGCCCTGCTTGAGCGCGAGATCTCGACCGCGGTCGCCGTGAGCACATCGCCCACACGGACGGCCATGCTGTAGATCAAGTGCGCGTCGATGCTGCCCGACACGACGCCCTGCGAATTGCAGGCATAGCCGAAGGCCGCGTCCGCCAGCGTGAAAGTCAGGCCGCCATGGCCGACGCCGTTGAAGTTGAGATGCCGCTCCTCGATCGCGACCCGCGTCACGGCCCGGCCGAGCGAGGCCTCGACGAACTCGATGCCGAGGCCGCGGGCGAAGGTGTCGCGCCGCGCGAGGGCTCCGACGTCGATCACTCAGCGGCCTGCCGAAGCGGTGGTGTGGCCGAGGCGATGGCAGCCAGCGTCTTCGAGAGAGATTCACCCTCGGGATCGGCGAGCGCGGCCACACGCGCATTGGCCACCGCGTCGGCCGCCGCGCGCGGCGTCAGGCGGCCGGCGAGCGCCACCGCGATCACCTCTTTGGAGATCCGTCGGTAGTTGCCAAGGCCGCGCTTGTACGTGTCGCCGTAGCCCTTGATGAGGCGGGCCAGCTCGGCGATCTCGCGCGCGAGGCCGCCACCCACCGGCACGGCCGCACGGACCTGGCCCAGCCAGCGCTCGATCTCGGCCTGCTCCTCGACGTAGCGGAAGGAATGCGGCCTCCACCAACGCAGGCCCGCGAGCAGACGGAGCCGCAGAAAGCCCCAGATCGTCGTGCTGCGCACGTGCATGGACAGATGGAACGGCCGCCGCCGCAGCAACCATCGCGCCAGCGACGGCGGCAGCAGGGCCGCGATCTCCTCGTTGCCTGGCTTGAAGTGCTCGGTGATCTCCAGAGGCTCGTGGTCCTTCGCCCGCACCTCGGCGCGCACGCGGGTCATGCGTTCGGCCGAGGTCTTGGCCTGCGCCACCCGGATCACGTCCTCGAACGACATGCGGACGGCGAGATGACGCGCCACGTCGCGCACCAGGTCGGTCGGGAGCCCCGCCAGCCGGTCGAGGTAGAGCGCGGCATAGCTGCGATCCTGATAGGCTGCGAGGCGGCGGATGCCCTCCTCCATCACGTCGAGGCTGGCGGCCGGGAAATCCTTGCGGGCTCGCTCGATCAGGTCCTCGACGCCGCGGGCCGCCGCCTGGCGCTTGCGATGCTCACGCACCGCCTGCTCCAGCTCGCCTCGCGCGTGGCCCCGTCCGAAGGCGAAGGCCGCGAGGTTGGTGTCGATCGACTTGCCGGCGTGGCGGATCGCGGCCTCGAATGCGGCATCGGGGATCGGCAGCTTGCCCGAGCCCGCCAGCGCCCCCAGCAGCACGGCATTGATGACGCCGCCGGACTCCTCGGCCGCCTGGTCCATGTCGAACAGGATTTGCTCCTTCGAGCGCTCCTTCACGGCGCGCAGCAGGCGGCCGACGTCGAAGCTGCCGTCGCCCATCGCCGAGCGCTCGCCGATCGCCAGCACGCGGTGCGTCGAGGCGATCAGGGTGGTGCGGTCGGGGCTCACGAAGCCGTTGAAGATCATGCGGCCGGCCTCGAGCAGCTCGGTCGCCAGCGCGACGTCGACCTCGCCGATCGCCGGGTTGAGCGCGAGCACCGATCCTGCCTGTCCGCCGCGCGGCATGACCTCGAGATAGTAGGTCGTGGCGCCGGTGCGCTGCGCGACGCCCGGTATCTGCGTCGCCTGGACGGCCAGGCCCGTGCTCTGCGCCGCCGCGACGATCCAGTCGCACAGCACGCCGCCGCCGTCGCCACCCAGGGCACCGACCAGGATGGTGACGGGCTTAGGCACTCGCCATCGCTCCGATCACCTTCGAGCGTACCCGCCACTTGAGGCGATCCCACCATGTCGCGTTCTGCACGATGTCGGCCTTGTAGAAGGACGGGCAGAGCACGGCGGCGTCCGCCACCTCGCCGCACAGGCCGCAGCCGACGCAGCCGTTGTTCACGGACGCCACCGGATCGCTGCGCAGCGGATCGGGGCTGGGCTTCACGACCAGCGAGGGGCAGCCCGAGAGCCGGATGCAGGAATGGTCGCCGGTGCAGACCTCGTCGTCGACGCCGTAGCGCGTGCGCACGACCCGCTCGCCGCGCTTGAGCTGGGCGGCGATCTGCGGGCGGATGCGGCGCTGGCGCGCGAGCTGGCACTCGCCGTCGGCCACGATGACCTTGAGCCCCTTGTCGTCAGTGCTCATCGCTTCGCGGAGCGTCTTGAGCATCGTGCCGACATTGTAAGTGCGGATGGTGCGCAGCCAGCCCACGCCCATCGCCTTCAGCGTGGCGGCGATGTCCGACGTCGTCTCGCCGTCGCGGCGGTTGCCCGAGGTATTGGGGATGAACTGCGCGCCGGTCGCCGACGTGTAGCCGTTCTGCATGATGACCAGCACGCGGTCGCCGCGGTTGAACATCGAGGAGGCCACGCCCGACAGCAGGCCGTTGTGCCAGAAGCCGCCGTCGCCCATCACCGAGATGGTCCGCTTCTGCATCACCGGCGCCACGGCGCCCGCCGCGGCGAGCGACATGCCGAAGCCCAGGATCGAGTTGCCGAGGTTGAAGGGCGCCAGGGTCGCGAAGGAGTGGCAGCCGATGTCGCTTGAGATGTGGACCTTGCCGACCTCGCGCTCCAGCAGCTTGATCGCCGAGAAGACCGGCCGCTCGGGGCAGCCGACGCAGAAGCCCGGCGGGCGCAGGGGCAGCGGCCCGCCCAGGAGGCGCTGCGCCTCGGCGCGGCCGGCACGCGCCGCCTCGAAGCGCTCACGCGGCCCGGAGAGGTCGATGTCGTTGGCCGACTGGGCGAAGAACTTCAGCAGACCCTCGGTCACGACCTCCGCCGTGTATTCGCCGGCCATCGGCAGGACGTCCTTGCCGTAGACCCTGGTGTCGATGTCGCGCTTGCGCAGCAGGACATGGATCGCCTGCTCGATATAGTCGGGCGCGCCCTCCTCGACGACCAGCACGGCGCGCTTGCCCTTGCAGAACTCGGCGATCTGGTCGGGCACCAACGGATGGGTGACGTTCAGCACGAGCGTCGGGATGCGGCCGTCCAGCTCCAGCCGGTCGAGGCCGCGCACCAGCACGTTGGTGATGCCGCCCTGCACGATGATGCCGAGGTCCGAGCGCTCGCCCGGCAGGATTTCGTTCAGCCCGTGCTCGACAATGAAGCGCTCGGCCGCGGGCTGGCGGACCTCGACCTTCTTCTTCTCGTGCGCGTAGGTCGAGGGCGGATGGGAGATGCGGTCGTAGTCGTGCGCCGCGGGATTGGCGAGGCGCTTGTTGCGCGAGATCGCCGGCGGCTTGTTGTCTTTTGCCGTGAACTCGCCCGTGACGTGGCAGGCGCGGATGCGCAGCTCCATCATCACCGGCGTG
>CAYRBQ010000422.1:0-4099 GCA_964422305.1 uncultured Reyranella sp.
CGGCCTTCATCAGCTTGGCGACGGCGAGCGGCTGCAGCTCGGCGTCGGTCTGCACGAGCACGCCGCGGTCGGCGCCCATCGCGAGCGCGGTGCGGATCGTTTCCTGGCACTGGGCCGGACCGGCGGAGAAAGCGATGATCTCGGTCGCCGCACCCTTCTCTTTCATGCGGATCGCCTCTTCCACGGCGATCTCGTCGAAGGGGTTCATGGACATCTTGACGTTAGCCGTCTCGACACCCGTGTTGTCGGCCTTGACGCGGATCTTGACGTTGTAGTCGATGACCCGCTTGACCGCGACCAGCACTTTCATCGCGTTGCGCCTATCGGTGAGTTGCGGCCGGACTGTCCCGCCCGGCGAAGGGGATTTCGTGTAGGGGTGTTCAGCCGATCATGTCAAGGCTATGGCGCACTGCACAAAATCGCAGGGTGGAAGCTTTTTCCCTAATCTTTCAACAGGTTGAGGCCGGAGGTGATGTCACGGCAGGACGATGTCATAGCGGACATAGGCCGTGCGTCGGGCAATGCGATCGTACAGCGACCGCGCCGCCGCATTGTCGGCCTCGGTGTGCCAGTAGATCCGCCGCCAGGCGTGATTCCGGCCGCGGGCGATCAGCGCCTCGATCAGCGCCCGCCCGACGCCGGAACCGCGGGCGGACGGCTCGACCCAGAGGTCCTCGAGGTAACAGACAAGGCGATCGCTGAACGTGTGGGGATGCACGACATAGTTCGCGAAGCCGGCCGCGGCCTCCCCGGCGCCGCCCCGGCGCGCCACCAACGCCCTGACGGGATGCCCGGCATCCATAATCCGACGCCAAAGCTCGCGATCCTGCGCGGCCGGCAACGACGCGCCGAAATGCGCACAGTTCGCCATCCACATCCGATGCCATTCCGGCCAGTCGCCCGCCTCGATGTCGTGGATCTCGACAGCCGTCATCGCACCCGATCTCAGCGGGCGCCGCCCGGCACCCAGAGCACATCCGCCGCGCCATTGTCGTTGAGCCGCCGCGCGAGCACGAACAGGTGGTCGGACAGGCGGTTGATATACTTGATCGCCTCGGGGTTGACCGGTTGCTCGGCGGCGAGATGCGTGATGCAGCGCTCGGCGCGGCGCGCCACGGTCCGCGCGAGATGGAGCCACGAGGCGGGCTCGCTGCCGCCCGGCAGGATGAACGACTTCAGCGGTTGGAGCTCGGCGTTCATCGCATCGATCTCACGCTCCAGGCGCTCGACCTGGGAGGCCACAACGCGCAGCGCCTGCTCGTCGCGCTTGGTCCTTCCCTCGGGCGTGCAGAGATCGGCACCGAGGTCGAACAGGTCGTTCTGGATGCGGGCCAGCATCTCGTCGGCCTCGGCGAGCCGCGGGTGCTTGCCTGTCCGTGCGATGGCGTTGCGCACGAGGCCGACGATGGAATTCGCCTCGTCGACCGTGCCGTAGGCCTCGACGCGGATGTCGTGCTTGGCCACGCGCTCGCCGCGGCCGAGCGAAGTCTGCCCGGCATCCCCGCCGCGCGTATAGATGCGCGTGAGGCTGACCGCCATCGTCAGCTCCGGCTCGCGAGATACCAGAGCAGGATCAGCACGATCGTGAGAAGCTGCAGCCGCACGCGCCACCACATGAGACGGTTGCTGCGGCGGCTGCCGTCGACGTTGCCGTCCTGGTTGCGGCTCATGCTGATCAGGCCGGCGAACAGCGTGCCGAGCGTGGCGAAGGCCGACACGAGCACCAGGACGAACAGGACGTTGGCGAGGGTCATGCGGACTTATCCCGCATTGTGCCGGCCTGCGCCAGTGCGCGCCGCCGCCCAGGGCCGTGCGCTACGTGAAGCCGCGTTGCCCGTGGCGACACGGAAGATCGCCTCGGCGGTCTGCTCGCCCGACCAGAGGGCTGCATGCACCGTGCCGTACTCGACCGGTTCCGTCGCTTCGCCCGCGAAGAAGATGCGGTTGCCGAGCGGCCGCGCATGCTCGGTGCAGTCCTCCGGATCGCTGCCGACTCCGGGATAGGAATAGCCGCCACGCGACCACGGATCGCTCAACCAGCGCGGGAACACCATCGCCTCGGGCTCGGGGATGCTCTCGCCGAACATGGCGCGCAGCGACTTCATGGCGGTCTCCTTCACCTCGTCGTCGCTCGCCTCGCGGTCGAGATGGATCGCGGTGTGACCGTTGGCAAAGCTCAGGATCACCGGCAGGCCGGTCTCCTCCTCGTGGTTGACCCAGGTGTTGAAGCCGCCGCGCCGGTCGGGTGCGTCGGGCAGGCGGCCGAACCATTTCGGGCGATCCGGCCAGAAGCGCCGGGAAAATCGCAGGTAGATCTTGCCGAGGATGCCGGCACCGTAGCCCAGCCGGCTGGTCGCGATGCGCTGCGCCTCGGGCGGCAGCGGATCGAGCGCCGGCAGGCCGGCCCGCAGCAGGCCGACCGGCACGGCGATCACCACCCGATCCGCGTCGATCTTCTCGCCGCCCTGCAGCAGCACCGTCGCGCCATCGCCGCGCCACGATATGCGCTCGGCGACGGCGCCGTGGCGAATGTCGAGCCCACACGTGGCGTCCTCGATCAGTCGCCGGAAGCCGCCCTTGGGCTGCGCGTTGCGGTCGAGGCCTTCGGTCGGGAACCATTCCTCCGCCGCCACGGCCTCCCATGGCGCGCTCTGCACGCCCTCGCTCATCTCGACGAAAGTTGCCACGACCAGGCGATCGACCTCGGGCAGCCACGAGGCCTTGAGCAGCGGCTCGACGGCCTGCTTCACGGAGATCGAGCGCGGGCCGTTGACGCGGGCCATTGCCTTGCTCTTCCACGTCGCCCATTCGATGGCGGCCCTGAAGGCCAGGCGTCCCAACACGGCGCGGCGGCGCTGGCCCTCGCGCGTCGGCGCGGTGGCGCGCGGATCGATCAGCAGACGGTCGCCCTGCGATTCCAGCAGCGGAATGCCGAGCGTCTCCGCCCACCGGGTCAGCGGATTGCCGTCGACTCCATGCACCCAGGAGCCGCCGAGATCGACCGGTGCGCCGATGCGATCGTCGGTCCAGACGCGGCCGCCGTTGCGGGCGCGCGCCTCGAGCACGGTGACGGCAAAGCCCGAATCGTGCAGCAGCCGCGCCGCGACCAGACCCGCCATGCCGGCGCCGACCACGACGACACGTTCGCGCGCGCCGGCGCCCATCGACCAGGAATTGGTCCTATGGTCGGTCATGCGTACACCAGCGCCGGCAACGCGCTCATGCTCTTGAACGGCTGGCCGCCCGCGGCACGCAACGCCTCGGCGTCGGTATGCGCGGCGCCGACATAGGCCAACGCCTTCATGCCCGCCGAACGTGCCGCTTGCACGCCGGGTTGCGAATCCTCGACCACGGTGCAGGAGAACGGCTGCTCGTTCATGCGAAGTGCGGCATGCAGGAAGAGATCGGGGAACGGCTTGCCGCGCGGCACCTCGGTGGAGCTGAAGATGCGACCCTCGAAGCGCTGCCACAGGCCGGTGATGCCGAGCGTCACGCGCATCTTGTCGAGACCGCCCGAGCTTGCGACGCAGGTGGCGATGCCCGCCGCCTCGATCGCGTCGATCGCCTCGACGACACCCGTCACCGTCCCGAGCGGCGCATCGTGGAAGGCCTGCATCGTCTCGGCCTGCAGGCGATCGACGAAATCGTCCGGCAGCGCACGCCCCAGCAATCCCTCGACGATCTCGACGCACGAGCCCATCGAGCGGCCGATCAGGCGCCGCATCGTCTCCTCGACGCTCCAGTCGAGGCCCTCGCGGTTCAGAGCGCGGGCAAAGCAGGTGTTGGCGATCGGCTCGCTGTCGACCAGCACGCCGTCGCAATCGAAGATGACCAGCACCCGCGAGGGAATATCAGTAAGGCTTGTCGCCCGCCACCGTGACCCGGTTGCCGCTGCGGGTGTGCGGCCAGTAGTCCCACATGGCGCGATGCTGGGCGCAGCGGTTGTCCCAGAACGCGATCGAGTTCTCCCGCCAGCGGAAGCGGCACTGGAAGAGCGGATTCTCCATGTGCTCGTAGAGATAGCGCAGGATGGCGTCGCTCTCGTCGCGCGGCACGCCGACGATGGCGCGCGTGAAGCCGCGATTGACGTAGAGGCACT
>CAYRBQ010000423.1:0-4092 GCA_964422305.1 uncultured Reyranella sp.
GTCGCCGGTGATCATCGCCTGGCCGCTTCGCTCCGCCGGCGGGCGATGGAGGCGGTGGCCAATTCGCCCGTCTTCCTACGTCTTCTGGCGGCGGCCGGTGGCGACGCCGGCGGCGCCTTCGGCTGGTTCCATCGGCTGCGCACCGAGAACGGACGCATCGACCTCAAGCGCCACGGACTGCTACCGCTCGTCGCCGGCGCCCGGGTCGCCGCACTCGCCTGGGGAGTCGGCGCGACCGGCACCGACGCACGCCTCGCCGGGGCGGCGGCGAAAGCAGGGGCCGGAGCCGACACCGCCGCCGACCTGTCGGCAGCGCGAGGTGTGCTTGTCGAGGCAATCCTCGATCAGCAACTCACCGACATCGCGAGCGGCGGCGCGCCGTCGAATCGGGTCGATGTCCGGCGCCTGGGCCGGCGAGGCACGCGGCGGATAGCCAGGGCGCTCGAAACCGCCTCGACGATTTCCGACCTCGTGCAACGTACCTTGAGCAACCGCCGGCCAGAACAGGCGCCTTGATTCTCGCGACGGCGATGGCCACCCTGCCGCCATGGCCGATACCGAGCGCTTTCTCGTAGCCGACGACCACCCCATGGTGCGCGACGCGCTGGCCTCGGCGCTGGGACAGACCTTCGCCGGCGCGCGCTTCAGCATGGCGGGCTCGCTCGACCAGGCGCAGGCCGCGCTCGACCGCGAGCCGGAGACGGACGCCGTACTGCTCGACCTCGACATGCCCGGCATGGACGGTCTGACGGGGCTCGCTCGCCTGAGGTCGGAGTTTCCGACGGTGCCGATCATCGTCGTTTCGGCGGCACGGGAGGCCTCGGTGGTGAGGCGCGCCTACGAGTTCGGCGCATCGGCCTACATCGACAAGTCAGCCTCGCTTGAGGAGATCGCGGGCATCGTGCGCGCCGTGCTGGAGGGCGAGATCTTCGCGCCGCCCGAGACGGTCGCGGGCGACACCTTCGCGCAGCGCGCGGCCCAGCTCACGCCGCAGCAGTGGCGCGTCCTCGCCCTCATGGTGCAGGGCGACCAGAACAAGCAGATCGCCCACAAGCTTGGCGTCGGCGAGGCGACGGTGAAGGCGCATGTGACGGTGATCCTGCGGAAGCTCGGCGTTCGCTCGCGCACTCAGGCTGTGATCGAGGCCCGCAGCCTCGCGCTTCCCGCCTCCGACATGGTCAAGCAGTAAGGCGTCCGGCCGCCGAGCTGCGCAGGCGCAGCAATGCCCGCAGCGAGGCGGGCTTCACCGGCTTGTGCAACAACTCGACCTGAAGCGCGCGGGCGCGCAGGCGGAGCGTCGGGTCGCGGTCGGCCGTGACCAGCGCCGCCGGAACCGTGCGTGCCCATCGCTTGCGCAGTGCCCCGACGACCTCGAGGCCGTCGGGGCCCTCGTCGAGATGCAGGTCGGCGAGCACGAGATCGGGCAACCGTCCCGCCCTCTCGATCTCGGCCACCGCCTCGGCTTCGTTCGCCGCCGTGGCGACCCGGCAGCCCCAGCCACCGAGCAGCGCGGCCATCGCCTCGCGCACCCTCGCTTCGTTGTCGAGGCAGAGCACGAAGCTCTCCGCCTCGATCGACAGCAGCGGCTGCGGAACGGGCGGCGGGACAGGTGCCGCTACCACGGCCGCCACGCGCGGCACGGTGATCGAGAAGGTCGAGCCGCGGCCGGGTGCGGAGGCGATGGTCAACGGCAGTTCGAGCATGCGCGCGATACGGTCAACGATGGCCAGCCCGAGGCCCAGGCCCCTTTCTTCGCGCGGCCCCTCGTCCTCCGGCTGCAGGCGCACGAACTCATCGAAGATCAGCGCCTGCTTGTCGGCTGCGATGCCTGGCCCGTTGTCCCGCACCTCGATGCGGAGCGACTCCCCCGCCCCTTCGCCCGAGCCCCGACGGCACCCCAGCAGCACGCGCGCCGGACGTCCTTCGACCTTGCCGTAGCGCAGGGCATTCGACAGCAGGTTCTGCAGGATGCGGCGCAGGAAGGCGGGGTCGGTGTCGACGAAGGCGCGGGTAGGCGCCACCACGAGTTCGACGCCGCGTCGTGCGGCCATGGGGGCAAAGGCCGTGGCCAGCGAGTCGAAGAGCGGCTGCAGCGCGAACGGCCGCTTCTCCGGCTTGAACGCACCGGCATCGAGCTTGGAGATGTCGAGTAGCGCATCGAGCAGCGACTCGACGGCGCCGAGGCTCGCGTCGATCTTGCCACCGAGATCGTTGCCCGGCTCGCGGTCGATCATCGCCGCCGTAAACAGCCGCGCGGCGTGTAGCGGCTGCAGCAGGTCGTGGCTGGCCGCGGCGATGAAGCGCGTCTTGCCGAGGTTCGCCGCCTCGGCTTCGGCGCGACTCGCCTCGAGCTCGGCGGTGCGTTCGATGACGCGCTGTTCCAGCGTCTCGGCCGCGCGGCGGAGCTGGCGGTCGCTGTCGCGCAACGCCTGTGCGGTGCGCACGCGCGCCGTCACGTCGTTGCAGCTCGCGACGAAGCCCTCGGGCAGCGGATCGAGGCGGAGCTCGATCACGCGGCCCTCGCGGGTGGCGAACTCGTGCGTCTGTGGCGCTTCGGGCCGCCGGAGCAGCGCCACCAGATCGGCAGTGGCGCCGAACTCGCGCGGCGAGGCGCCGACCGCCACCGCGTCGTCGTCGAGCGACAGCAGGGTCGCGAAACGCTCGTTGAAGATCTCGAGCCGGCCCTCACGGTCGAAGGCGGCGATGCCCATGCCGACATGGTCGAGCGTGTTGCGCAGGATCTCGTAGTTGTAGCGGATCGCCTCGGAGGCCTCGTCGATGATGGCGCGGGCGCTGCGCGGCAGCAGCCGGCCGCGGCGACTGGAGGCCGCCACGATGACGCGCGCCGAGGCCGCCCCCAGCGTGCCCGACAGCACGCGCTCGGTGCGGGTCAGCGCCGCGTCGAGGGAGAGCTCGCCCGACAACGCGCGAGCGGCGCGCTCGACGCCGACGAAGCGCGCCAGCAACTGGCGCAGCTCCTCGACCCTCGCGGCATCGGCCGGCGCCTGGCGCGACGGCGGCTCCGCACCCTCGCCCGTCCGGTCGGCGCCCAGCACGAAGCCGTCGGCCTGCTCGCGATCGCGGGCGATCGGTCGTGCCAGCAGCGAGACCACGACGAGCAGCGCCGTATTGACCAACACGCCGACCAGGAAGCCCTGCAGCACCGGATCGAGCTCGGCGAATGCCGGCGGCAGGTACGGCTTCAGGGGCGCCGCAACGCTGACGCCCGGCCTCTGCTCCAGGGTCGGCAGCAGGAGCGCGTACAGCCAGACGATGAAGCCTCCGGCAAGGCCCGCCACAACGCCGAAGCGATGAGCGCGCCGCCAGTAGAGACCGAGCACGACGCCCGGCGCGATGTTGGCTACGGCGCAGAAGGTGATCAGCCCGTTCTAAGCGTTTGTCAGGTAGCCCGCGATAATGCGCTCGTAGGCGTAGCCCGCCATCAGGATCAGGACGACCGCGGCGCGGCGCACGAAAACGACCAGGGTGCCCATGTTGCGCGCGGCGCCGGCCTGGCGCCTGAGCAGGTAGGGCATCACCAACTCGTTGCCGACCATGCCCGACAGCGCCATGCAGGCGACGATCACCATCGAGGTCGCCGCGGAAAGCCCACCGATGAACACGAAGGCCGACAGCCAGTGGTGACCGGCGGCGAGCGGAAGCTCCAGCACATAGAGGTCGGGGCTCACTGCCGGACCGAGCAGCAGCAGGCCCGCCGCCGCGATCGGCACCACGAACAGGTTGATCAGCACGAGATAGATCGGGAACATCCAGCGCGCCGTCTTGAGGCTCGCCGGATGATCGTGCTCGACGACGGCGACGTGGAACTGGCGCGGCAGGCAGAGGAACGCCATCGCCGAGAGCAGCGACATGACGATCCAGGTGAGCGGCGAACCCTCGCGCGTCAGCCGCTCGGTGAGCGCCGGCGCCTGCTGCACGCGCTCGATCATGTCGCCCGCGCCGTCGAACAGGAACCACAGCACGAACGGCCCCACCGCCATCAGCGCCAAAAGCTTCACCACCGATTCGAAGGCGATGGCCAGCATCATGCCGCGATGCTGCTCGGAGGCCTGCACGTGGCGCACGCCGAAC
>CAYRBQ010000424.1:0-4083 GCA_964422305.1 uncultured Reyranella sp.
TGCGCCGCTTCCCGCACGAGTTCTCGGGCGGCCAGCGCCAGCGCATCGGCATCGCCCGCGCGCTTGCCGTCGAGCCCAAGCTCTTGATCTGCGACGAGCCGGTCTCCGCGCTCGACGTCTCGATCCAGGCCCAGGTCATCAACCTGCTCGAGGACCTGCAGGAGCAGTTCGGCCTCACCTATCTCTTCATCGCCCACGACCTCAGCGTGGTCGAGCACATCTCCACGCGCATCGCGGTGATGTATCTCGGCCGGGTCGTCGAGATCGCGCCGTCGCGCGACCTCTACGACACGCCGCTGCATCCCTATTCGGAGGCGCTGCTCTCGGCCGTGCCGATCCCGGATCCGACGATCAAGCGCAAGCGGATCATGCTGGAGGGCGACGTGCCCAATCCGATCCGGCCGCCCTCGGGCTGCCATTTCCACACGCGCTGCCCGATCGCCAGGCCCGACTGCTCGCAGCGCGCGCCGGTTCTCGAGGAGAAGCGCCCCGGCCACTGGGCGGCCTGCCACTACCGGGGCTAGTGGCTTTTCGTCTTTCGGGATCTTCCGGACCGCGAGCTTCCAGCTTGCTCATGAGTCCGATGCGAGCGGGACGCTCGCGGTCCGCAAGAGCATGAGCTTCAGGCCGCGCGCCTCGTCGTCCTGCGCCAGCGCGCCGGCGGCATGCCGTAGGCGCGCGAGAAGGCCCGGCTGAACGCCGCCTCGGTGCCGTAGCCCGCCTCGTAGCCGATCGCCGCGACCGACTTCGTGGTCGAGCTGAGCTCCGAGCTCGCGAGATAGAGCCGCCAATCCCGCACGTAGCGCATCGGCGATGTCCCGAGCACGGCCTCGAAGCGCTCGCCGAGCGCGGTACGGGAGAGGGCCGATTCCCTGGTGAGCCGCTCCAGCGTCCAGGCGCGCCTGGGGTTCTCGTGGATCACCGACAGGCAGCGGCCGACCGCAGGATCGGCGAGCGCCGCCAGCCAGCCGCCGGCACCGGCCTTGGCGGCGGCGATCTCGTGGCGCAGCAGCTCGATGAAGGTGATCTCGGTCAGCCGCTCCAGCATCGAGAGGCTGCCGGTGCGCGGCCTGTCGGCCTCGTCGACGATCTGGGCGATGGTGGCGCGCAGCCAGCCGGCATCGTCGGACGTTCGCGTCTTCACGTGCAGCAGCCGCGGCAGGGCCTCGCGCAGCGGCTGGAAGTTCATGGCGTCGCAGTGCAGGAAGCCGCACAGAAGACGGACCTGCGGGCCGCGCTCGCCGTAGCGCAGCACCGGCAGGTCGCGCCACGGCTTGGGCGGCAGGTCCCTGACCGGCGTGACCAGCCGGCCGCCGCCGCCGGCGCCGAGCTGGTGGCCGGTGCCGAACGGGAAGGCCACGATGTCGCCCTGCTCGAGGACGGTCTCGATGCCCTCCATCTTCATCCAGCAGGTGCCTTCGACCACGATGTGGAAGGGGATCGTGCTGGAGGGCGCCTGGGAAGCGGCTTGTGACGCGCCTTTCGCCATGTCGGCGAGCGACGGCGCGGCGTCGGTCTCCCACTCGCCCATCGGCATGAAGCAGAACTGCACGGCGCCGGTCAGCCGGATCGTGCGCAGCAGGTCCGACAGCACGTCCTCGGCCGGCAGGCCGGCGCCGAAGCGCCCCGGAGTTCCGATCAATTCTTTCGACGATCCAGCCAAAGACCTTGCCGCTCCGGGTTCGTAGAAGGCCGCATACAAATGCAGGAGCCGTAGTATCACCATGCAGGCAGAAACCGACAAGGTCGTGATCATGATCACCAAAGGCATCGAATCGGACCTGTCGTCCGCAGGCTTCGCCGTCGCCAACGGCGGGCTCACCGCCGGCATGAAGGTCTCGGTGTTCCTGACCAGCACGGCGATCGACCTGGTGAGGCGCGGCGGCCACGGCGTCACCCACGCCGCCCCGTTCAAGCCGCTCAAGGACCTGATCGAGAGCTTCCAGAAGCGCGGCGGCACGATCTGGGTCTGCCCGCCGGGCGCGGAGGCGCGCGGCTATGCGAAGGACGACCTGATCGACGGCGTCGTGATCGCAGGCTCCGCCGCGATCTTCGGCGAGATCAAGCAGGGCGCGGCGACGTTGTCGTTCTGATGTGCGTGAGGCGATGGTGCCCGCTGCTGGACTCGAACCAGCACGGCCTTGCGGCCTCGGGATTTTAAGTCCCGTATGTCTACCATTCCATCAAGCGGGCCCGGGGAGCGGATAGGCGGGGAGAACTTAAGGGGCGAACCGCCCCGGTGAAAGCGCGGCCTCGGTGACGCCGAGATCGGCCACATCCTTCGGCAGGCCCTTGCCCAGCGCCAGGCTGGCGGCGAGCTGGCCCGCGGCGTAGCCGGTCTGGATGCCGTAGCCGCCCTGCCCGGCCAGCCAGAAGAAGCCCTCGACCTTGGGGTCGTAGCCCGCAACCAGGTTCTTGTCGGAGACGAAGCTCCGGAGGCCCGCCCACTTGTTCTTGATGCGGCGGATCTGCAAGGTCGTGCCGGTCTCGATGCGATCGACCGCGATCGCCACGTCCATCTCCTCGGGCTGCGCATCGCAGGGCTCCGACGGCGTCTCGTCGGCCGGCGAGGCGAGGAACTGGCCGACCTCGGGCTTGATGTACCAGGTCTCGTCGAAGTCGATGACCATCGGCAGCTTGGCGATGTCGAGGCCCGGGGGCGCATCGAAGGTGAAGGCCGTGCGGCGCTTCGGGACCAGCCCAACCGGCACGCAGCCCGCCATGCCGCCCAGCACGTCGGCCCAGGCGCCCGCGGCATCGATGATGTTGGCGGCGCTGACGGTCTCGCCGTCCTTCAGCCAGACCGTCCAGCGACCGTCACGGCGGTCGAGGGCAGTGACCTCCGAGTTGAGCCGCAGCACCGCGCCGGCGGCGCGCGCGCCCTTCAGGAAGCCGCCGTGGATGGCGGCCACGTCCATGTCGTCGGCCTCGGGCTCGAAGATCGCCCCGCCCGCCGCCGCCTCGGGCCTGAGCAGCGGCTGCCGCTTCAGCACCTCGGCGGGTTCCAGCCAGCGCACGCTCGGTACCAGCTTCGCGTAGTCGGCCGCCGACTTCTGCATCGCCGCCTTCTGCTCGGCGCGGCCCGCGATCAGGGCGCCGCGCGGCGTCAGCAGCGGATGGTCGGCGAAGCCCTGCGGCGGATTGCGGTAGAAGCGGCCCGAGGCCACGGTGATGGCGCGGATTTCCGCACTGCCGTAGGTCTCCGAGTGCAGCGCCGCGGAGCGGCCCGTCGTGTGATAGGCCGCGACATGCTCGCGCTCCAGGATGATCACTTTCGCCCCCGATCGCAGTTGCGGGGCGAGGTGGAAGGCAGCCGATACCCCGGCGATGCCGGCGCCGACGATGGCGAAATCGAAATCCTGCATGGCCGGCACATTGCAAGGTCGATGCCGTGCCTGCAATAGTCGCCGTCCAATGAATATCGCCCATCTTTTGCTGGGCTCCGCACAGGAGTTCCGCGACCTGCCGGCGCTGGCGCGCGGCACGGTGCCGTACCTCACCTACCGCGATCTCTGGCGCAAGGTCTCGGTGATGAGCACGCACCTCACCGGTCGGTTCGGCCTCGCGCGCGGCGACCGCGTCGCCTTCGCCATGACCAACTGCGTCGAGTCGATCGAGGTCATGTACGCGATCTGGCACGCCGGCCTCTGCGCCGTGCCGATGAACGCCAAGCTCCATCCCAAGGAGTTCGCCTTCATCCTGGAGAACTCGGGCGCGAAGCTCTGCTTCGTGACGCCCGATCTCGCCGAGGACATCGCCGAGGCGGCGAAGGAGGCGCCCGATCTGAGGGAGATCGTGGACGTCACCACGCGGTCCTACACCTTCATGGGCGTCGGCGATCCCAGCCCTATCGCCGACATGGAGCCCACCGACCCGGCCTGGCTGTTCTACACGTCGGGCACCACGGGACGGCCCAAGGGCGCCACGCTCACCCATCGCAACCTGCTCGCGATGACGCTCAACTACTATGCCGACGTCGACCGCCCGCCGCCCGGCGGCTCGATCGTGCATGCCGCGCCCATCAGCCACGGTTCGGGCCTGTGGAACTTTCCGATGCTGGCCCGTGGCTCGGTGCAGGTGTTC
>CAYRBQ010000425.1:0-4082 GCA_964422305.1 uncultured Reyranella sp.
GCATGGTGCAGCCGGCCGCTCTGGCTCGCCGCCAGCATGGTCTCCTCGGCGGCGCCGTGGCCGAGCAGCCGGTCGTTCCGCCAGGGCGGCGGCCAGGCGTACGGCCATTCGAGCTTCTCGAGCTCGGCCGGGTCCGACGGAGTCTTGCCGCGCGCCATCGCTCAGGCCTTGAGCTTCTTCGAAACGGCGTCGCCGATCGCCGAGGCGATGGCATCGATGCCCCGGGTCGCGTCGATCACGACGCAGCGCTCGGGATCGGCCGCCGCGATGTCGCGGAAGCCCGCGCGCACGCGCTCGTGGAACTCGACCGGCAGCGACTCGTAGCGCGTCTCCGCGCCACGCCGCGCCGCCGCTCGCGCGAGGCCCACCTCGACCGGCAGATCAAGGATCAGCGTGAGGTCGGGCCGGAAATCGCCGACGGCGATGTCGTAGAGTTCGCCCAGCATGGCGCGGTCGGCGCCGTGGCCGTAGCCCTGATAAGCCATCGTGGAATCGGCGAAGCGGTCGCTCACGACCCATGCCCCCTTCTTGAGCGCCGGCCATACGGTGCTGCGCAGATGCTCGCGCCTGGCCGCGAAGTGCAGCAGCGCTTCCGTCGTGCCGTCCCAGCGCTCGACCGGCCCTTCGACCAGAAGCTTGCGGATCATCTCCGCGCCCGGCGCTCCGCCCGGCTCGCGAGTCGCGGCCACCTCGTACCCACGTCCTTCAAGCCATGCCTTGAGGCGGCCGATCTGGGTCGACTTGCCCGCCCCCTCGCCTCCCTCCAGCGTTATGAAGCGGCCCTGCCCGCCCTTCGTCACGACAGCCAGCCGAACAGATAGTGCTGGATCATCGTTGTCACGCGACCGATCACGCCCATGCGCGGCACGTCGGCACCGGTCTCAAGCGGATATTCCAGGACACGGCCGTCCGGCAGCGTGACCGCGGCCGTACCGACCTTCGTCCCCTTGACGATCGGGGCGGCAAGCGGCCCTTCGAAGCGGGCGACGACGCGCGGCGAAACGGTCTGCCCGCTCGGCGCGGTCACCTGCACGGGCCGCGGGACGACGAGAGGCACCTTGTCCTGCGCGCCGAGCCACACCGGGGCCTCGACGACCGTGTCGCCCGCGCGGAACACCGTCGTGTTTGTCGACTCGCGATACCCCCACTCCATCAACCGCGACGTCTCCTGCGCACGCTCGGCCATCGAGTTGAGCCCGTTCACGACGAGGATCAGCCGCCTGCCGTCACGCACCGCCGAGGTCGCCTGGCCGTAGCCGCCCTCCTCGGTGTGTCCGGTCTTGAGCCCGTCCGTCCCCGGCGTGATCTTCAGCAACCGGTTGCGATTGTCCTGGCGGATGTTGTTGTAGGTCCAGTTCGTCTCCGAATAGTACCGGTAGTATTTCGGATAGTCGTCGATGGTGCGCCACGAGAGCACGGCAAGATCTCGCGCGGTCGTATACTGCCCCTCTGCCGGCCATCCCGACGAATTCTTGAAGACCGTCTTGGTCATGCCGATCTCGCGACCGCGCTTGGTCATGCGCTCGGCAAAGCTTTCCTCCGTGCCGGACAGCGCCTCCGCCACCACGACGCAGGCGTCGTTGCCCGACAGCACGATGATGCCCTTAATGAGATCCTCGACACTGACCTCGCTGCCCAGCTCGAGGAACATGCGGGAGCCGCCCATGTTGCGGGCCCGCTCGCTCACGCGGAATCTCGTGTCGAGCTTGAGGCGTCCGGCGGCCAGCTCCTCGAAGAGGATGTAGACCGTCATCATCTTCGACTTCGACGTCGGTGCCATCGGTACGTCCGCGTCCTTGAACAGCAGAACCGTCGTCGTGTGCGGATCGTCATTGATGGCGTGGCGGGCGAGCGTCCCGATGCCGACCTGTGACGGCGGCAGCGCCTCGGTCTTGGCGGCGACCGGAGGTGCCGCAGGCTTGGGCGTGCCCGCCGCGGGCTGGCGCGGCTTGGCCGGCGGTTTCTGCGGCTGGGTCTGCTGGCGCCGCTGCTGGTCCTGCTGCTGCGCCTGTGCGGCGAGTGGCAGGCCGGCGACAGCGGCGAGCGCGAGGAGCACCCGGAGGGTGCGCAGAAGGTCAGTCGGCCACGACACGGGCATCACCATATCCTGAGCGCTTGAGCCGGTCGGCGACGATGCCGGCGGCCTCTGTGGTCGTATAAGGCCCCAGCCTGACACGATAAACATCGCGCCCGCCGGCGGACGCCTGGGAAACCTCGGAATTGCCGTAGCTGCGCACGTCGCCGCGCCGGCGCTCGGCATTCTCGGCCGTCGAGAAGGCGCCGACCTGGACGTAGAAGCCGCTGCCCGCCGCACTGACAGGCGGCGCCGAGGCGAGCGAGGCGATCGTGGGCCCACCGTTCGTCCCCGGTGCTGCAGCCGGAACGGCCGGATGCCGCGGGTTGGTCGGCCAGACCGCCTGGACCGGCTGCGGCGGCGGTGCCGCCGTCGGCTGGGCTACCGCTGCAACCTGGGTCGGCGCCGCGGCCGATGTCCCGCGCCGCCCGGAAGCGAGCTGGGCCAGGGCGTCGTGCTGTTCGGCCGGTCCACCACCGCCTATGGCGACTTCCTTGACCGCCAGGCTTTCCGCCTGGAGCTGCTCGATGCGGACGCGCGCCGTGCCGCGGCCGATCATGTCGATCTCCTGCGCCGCCGTTCGCGACAGGTCGATGATGCGGTTGCGCGCGAAGGGCCCACGATCGTTGATGCGGACGATGGTCGACTGGCCGTTGTCGAGATTGGTCACCCGGACGACGGACGGCATCTGCAGGGTGCGGTGCGCGGCCGTGCGGTCACTCTGGTCGTAGCGTTCGCCATTGGCCGTCGCCTTGCCGTGGAAGCCCGGCCCGTACCAGGAGGCAACCCCGGTCTCGACCAGGGTGAAGGTCTCCTGCGGCGTGTAGGTGACGCCGTCGATCTTGTAGGGATTGCCGATCTTGTAGGCGCCGCGCTGGGCGGCCGCCCCACTGCCACCCTTCCCGCCCGAGGTCGAACCGCAGGCCGCGAGGCTCGCCATCAGGGCCATGGCGGCGCAGATCCGAAGGATGCGGCCGGCCGATACGCGTGGATTTACTACACCTAGGTGCATGATGTTCGCATCATACATCATCTTGCCACCGAGGAGCAGCCGATCCGTCAGGTCCGCGTCAGGCGGCGATCTTGTCGGAGAGCAGGCCGACCGCGAGACAGAAGAAATCCGACTGGTTCCACCTGTGAATCACCCGGAAATTCTCGGTCACCCGGTAGGCCGGGCCGCCGGCCCCGGCCGGTGTCACGATCCGCCCGCCTTGGCCCGCCGGAGTGCCGGTGGGCACCTCCTCGCCCCAGCGCAGGCCGGGCCGCCAGCCGACTTTGTTCAGGTAGTTCGCGATCGAGGCGAATACGTCCGGCCGGCTGCGCCAGATGTCCTTGCGGCCATCGCCGTCGCCGTCGGCCGCATAGGCCAGGAAGCTGGTCGGGATGAACTGGCATTGTCCCATCGCGCCGGCCCACGAGCCCTTCATGTCGTGCAGGCCGACATGGCCCTGCGAGAGGATCTTGAGGGCGGCGATGAGCTGACCGCGGAAGAACTGCGCGCGGAAATTGTTGAACACGAGCGTCGCCAACGCCGGAACGACCTCGAAGTCGCCGAGCCGCGTGCCGTAGTTGCTCTCGATTCCCCACAATGCCACCACGACGGAGGTCGGCAGGCCGACCGGTGCGGCGAACCGGTCGATCAGCGCGCGGTTCTCCGCCAGAAGCGTTCGGCCGCGCGTGACGCGCTCGTTCGACACGACGAGTTCTTGATAGCGCTCCCAGGTCATCTTGAACTCGGGCTGGTTGCGCGCGAGTTCCATGACACGCGGGATCTCCTGGGTGCCGCCCAGCGCCGCATCGAGCGTGCCGGCATCGACGCCGTTGCGGGCGGCTTCCTGGCGGATGCCCTGCAGGAACGCCGCGAAGCGGGCCTCGGTGGTCTGGGCGAAAGCCGGCGTCACGGCGAGAGCCGCCGATCCGGCGATGAGGGTTCTGCGTCCGATCATGCGTCCAAATAGCTGCATGCCGGTAAATCTTGCAAACACCAAGGCGATGCGGGACATCTCGC
>CAYRBQ010000426.1:0-4077 GCA_964422305.1 uncultured Reyranella sp.
CGCAAGGTCTGGGAGATGACGGCCTTCGCCGGCTTCCTGACGGCGCGCGAGGCGGCCCGGGTAATGGTGCCGCGCGGCAAGGGCACCATGATCTTCACCGGTGCGACGGCCAGCCTGCGCGGCGGCCGCGGCTTCTCGGCCTTTGCCGGCGGCAAGCATGCGGTGCGCGCCCTGGCGCAGTCGATGGCGCGCGAGCTCGATCCGCAGAACATCCATGTCGCCCATGTCGTGATCGACGGCGCCATCGACACCGAATGGATCAAGGCCAATTTCCCGGAGCGCTACAATGCCGGCCCCGACGCCATCCTGAACCCGGACGACATCGCCGAGACCTACTGGCAGATCCACCGTCAGAAGCGCAGCGCCTGGACCTTCGAGATGGACCTCAGGCCGTGGAAGGAGACCTGGTAGCGCGCAGCTTCAGGAGAGCGAGCATCATGTCGATGGTCGGCGTCTTCACGCCCGCGAGCTCGCCCAAGTCGGCGATGGAGTCGGCGAGGGCGTCGATCTCGAGCGGCTTGTTCGACTGAAGGTCGGTCAGCATCGACATCTTGTGCTCGCCGAGGCCGACGGTGAACTCGATGCGCTTTTCCTTGGGCGTCGCCATGGTGGCGCCGAACCGGGCGGCGACCTCCTCGGCCTCGGTCATCATGCGCCGCGCGATCTCCACGCAGGCAGCACTTGCGCCGATCTCGCCGTTGTTGGCCAGGGTCAGCACCGCGATCGGGTTCCAGGTCAGCGAGTTGATCATCTTGGTCCAGATCTCGGCGCGGATGTCGTCCTTCACCGGCGCCTTGAGGCCGGCCTCGTTCATGGCGGCGCTGAGCCTAGTGACGCGCGGGCTCGCCGAGCCGTCGGGCTCTCCGAGCGGCAGGTAGCAGACGTCGTTCTCGAGATGCGCCACGCCCGGCGCCGGCACGACGCCGCCTGCCCAGTAGGCGCAGCCCAGCGCACGTTGCGGACCGAACGTCGACCATTGCCGGCCGCCGGGATCCATGCGCTCGAGCCGGCTGCCCTCGAACGGTCCCTTCAATTTGTGGAAGAACCAGTAGGGCGCGCCGGTGGTGGGCGGGATCAGCGCCGTCTCGGGTCCCAGCAGCGGCACGACCTTGTCGAGAACCCCGAGATACTGGTGTGTTTTCAGGGTGATGAACACGACGTCCTGCGGCCCGAGCTGGGCGGGATCGTCGGTCGCGTTCACCTTCACCGTGAAGGTCTCCTTCGGCGAGACGAGCTTCAGCCCGTTCCGGCGGATCGCGTCGAGATGGGCGCCGCGCGCCACCAGGCTCACCTCGACGCCCTTCACGCGGGCGAGGTGCGCGCCGATGATTCCGCCGATCGAACCGGCGCCGTAGAGGCAGATCTTCATGGAACCCAGCCTAGAGGGTCACGGCACGGCACGGAACTCCTGCCCCGACGGGTCGTTGACGCCGAAGCCTTCAGGAAAGGAGAGGGGCATGACCGTCGAGACCGTGGACACCGGCAAGCTGTGGGACATGATCGGGGACATACGCTTCGGCATGCTCACGTTACGCGGCCAGGACGGCCAGCTCCATTCGAGCCCGATGACGACGCAGAACGGCTCCTCCGATCGCGGCGGCGTGCTGTGGTTCTTCATGTCGCGTTCGGGCGAGCGCATCCGCGCGCTTCAGGCCGAGCCCGAGGTCAACGTCGCCTATGCCGATCCCGATGCCGACAAGTACGTGTCGATCTCGGGCGTGGCCCGGATCGTCGAGGACCCGGCCAAGAAGCGGGAGCTGTTCGACGGCACCTCCAGGGCCTGGTTCGCCGGCGGCGCCGACGATCCCGACCTCGCGCTGGTCGCCATCGTGGTGGGCGAGGCCGAATACTGGGACGTGAAGTCCAACAAGGCCGTCCAGCTCTTCAAGCTCGCCAGGGCCGCGGTCACCGGCGAGAAGCCGCGCGGCCTCGCCGAGCACCGCCGCGTGCGCCTGCATTGACCGCACAAAAGAGAAGGGCACGGCCCCCAGGCCGTGCCCTTCCTCCCACACTTAAGGCGGGCGGTCAGCGTCGCGGCGGAGTCGTCGCCGCGCCGACGCCCGCACCCACGGCGCCACCCACCAGGGCGCCGGGCAGGATGCCGATCGGAGTGAGCGCGCCCACCAGGGCGCCGGTGCCGGCGCCGATGCCGCCACCGGTCACGGCGCGCTGGCCCCAGGTTTCGCCGCACGCGGCCAGCGAGAGCGCCATTGCAGAGAGGGCTACGAATTTCAGCATTTTCATTGGCTCCCGGAGGATTAGGCTGATGTGCAGTTCGACAGCGGACCCAAAACGCCTCCGCTTCCCTCGAAGTTCCCATGGAACGCCCATGACCCGCTGTGGCCGTCCTGTGACCTTGTTGGCCCTCCTGGCCTTGGTTCTCGGTTTGGCTGCGCCCGGCGGAACGCAGACGGTCGGCGGTGCCGACTACGACCCGGCCTACGACTTCTCGGAATTCTGGGCGGCGACCGACGGCCGCCTGTTCCGCGTGGTCTTCGCCGGCAACCCGTTTCCCGGCCTGCCGCCGGGGCAGGTGAGGGACCGGCTGCTGCCGGTGATGCAGGCCAACAAGCCGCGGCCGGCCCTCACCTTCACCTATGAGCAACCGCCGGAGCCGCTGCACCCCGACTATCGGCTCGTCCTGGTGTTCGATCCGTCCAACGACCTCACCGCCGCGCGCGCCTGCGTGAACCAGTTCTTCTTCAAGCCGCCGACGCCCGGCCGCGTCTATGTCTTCGGCATCTACTGCCGCAACGATCTGGCCCTGTCGCAGACCACCGCCTGGACGAACGCGACCGGCCCCGACGATCCGCGGGTCGGCCAGATGTTCGCCTACCTGTTCCTGACCCTGTTCGACGACCGGCGCTGGCGGCGCTATCCCTTCAACCCGTGGTTCCGTTGATCCGGGCCCTCCGGAAAGCCTAGTCGGCGACCAGGCCGACGACCTCATAGGCTCCGGGATCTCCCGTCGAATGGGTGACGCAGCCGCCTGCGACCGAGATGAGGAGCCCGAGGGAGGCGAGCGCCCGCCAGAGCATCTGGAAGTCCTCCATGCGCCTTGGAACGCCGGCCCGCCGCTTTGGTTGCCCTGCGACCGCGAATCTCGGGCTAGAATTGACCCCAAATGAAGCTCTTTCAGCCCGCCCACCGCCGCCTGATCCGGCGCATCGCCTATGTCCGGCGCAACCGCTGCAGCGCCCTCGTCGTCGCGCTTTGCGCCCTGATCCTGATCAATCCCCTGCTCGTCGGCTCGGTCGCCGGCACGATCGCGCTGGGCGCCGGCCTGTTCGGCATCCTGCTGCTTGCCGTCTGGGCGCTGCGCCTGCGCGGCCGCTTCATCTGGGTCATGGCCGCCTTCGCCTTCCTGACGATCGACTTCCTGGCGGCCGACCGGATGGGCGAGCATTCGCTGAAGCCGGTGTCGCTCACGCTCGCCGCCGGCTTCGTCAGCACCGTCACCGTGCTGCTGCTGCGTTACGTGCTCGACCGGCGGCCGATCACGACCGACAAGGTGTTCGGCGCGGTCGCGGCCTACATCCTGATCGCCTTCTCCTTCGCCTGCCTGTTCGCCCTGCTGCAGGTCTTCGAGCCCGACGCCTTCAACGCCGCCGTCTCGCACGGACCGGACGGCACGCTGAACTGGTCCGACCTGATGTACTTCTCCTTCACGGTGCTGACCTCGACCGGCTTCGGCGAGATCACGCCCGCCACCCACATGGCCCGTGCCCTCATCATCCTCCAGCAGGTGCTGGGCGTCATGTACGTCGCCTTCCTGGTGGCGCGGCTGGCCAACCTCTACGGCCTGCCGCGGCTGCGCTGAGCCGCTTGGCGAACGAGGCGTCGTTGGACCGCGCCGCGGCGCTGTATACTGGCGGCCGGAGGAAACACGCATGACCACCGCTGCTCCCGTCGAACGCTGGGAAGTCATCGTCATCGGCGCCGGCCTGTCGGGCATGTACCAGCTCCTCAAGCTGCGCGAGATGGGCTTCAGGGCCCGCGTCTACGAGGCGGGCGGCGGTGTCGGCGGCACCTGGTACTGGAACCGCTATCCCGGCGCGCGCTTCGATTCGGAGAGCT
>CAYRBQ010000427.1:0-4075 GCA_964422305.1 uncultured Reyranella sp.
TAGTCGGCCATCAGCGTCTGGCGCGGATAGCGCAGATCGGCTGAACTCACCCGCGCTCCTCCCCTTTCGTCCAAGTCGTTGCGGCGAAAAGCCCGTGCGCGGCATATATCTGTACGCCCGGCATCGCCGTCGTTCGTTCCAAGATCGACCTTAGGAAATCCCAAGCCCCGCCGTCCATCGCAAGATGGTGACTGAGCATGCCGACCGGCTCTGCATCGCGGCCGCGCGCATGCGCCAACGCGGCGACGAGCGCCGCCAGGACGGTCTCCTCGCCGGCGAACCGGCGGCTCTTCCAGTCGATCAGGTCGACATGCGTGTTGACCTGCCACAACCCGCGCACCGGCTGCGCACGTGGCCGCGGACCGAAGGTCGAGAGGCCGCGATAGCCGACCTCGGGCAGGGTCGGTACCAAGACGGGGGCGATTCGGTTCCACGGCGGCACCATCACGGGCAGCGCCTTCGCACCGAACAGCCGCTCCAACGCCAACCAGCCGGCGCCAAGTTCCCCGAGGACCAGCATCGCCGGTCGCTGCAGGCCGAGCTCGATCTTCTTCTCCGGCGGGGCAGCATGGTTGGCGTGCGCATAACCGTGTTGCAGGACGTCGATGCCCACCTCTCCGGCAAGCCGCGCCGCCAGCGCTTCGGTGGCCTTCGACGGTACGACCGCGAGCGCCAGCGGCGCGCCCGTAGCGCGCTGCATCTCGAGAAGCCGCTCGAGTTCGGCCGTCACGTCGATGGCGTCGTCGTCGCGCCACCAAAGCCCGGCGGTACGACCAGCCTCGCGCCAGCGCGCGACCTCCTCGGCGAGGGCCTGCCAACCCGTCATGACAGCATCTGCTTCAGGGCCGCGACCGTAGCCGGTCCGCCACGCGCATCGACCGGCGGGAAGCTGCGGATCGACGGGCCCGACCAGGCGCGGGCGACGGCGGCGGCCAGGGTCTGCGGCGTCAGACCATCGGGCGGCACGGCAGCCACCATGCCGCGCTCCACCAGCACGCGCGCGCGGTCGGCCTGCTCCGTCTCACGCGCCGTACCGAACGGCACCAGCACCGCGCGATCCGCATGACAGAGGGTTTCCACGACAGTGTTGTAGCCCGCCTGCGAGATCGAGAGTGCGGCGTTCGCCAACAGGTCGACGAAGTCGACGCGCGCCGGCTCGACGATGATGCCGGCGCTCGCGGCCTCTGCAAGCGCGGCGCGATCCGCGTCCGGCATGTTGGGGCCGACGAGGATCCGCCACTTGCGATCGGCGAGCGACGTCAGCGGACGCGCGGCGATGGCGGCATGCAGCAGAGGAGCGCCCACCGCGCCACCACCGGCGGAGACGATCACCTCACCCTTGCCGATGACGCTCTGTGGCGGTCGCGCCGGGGCTGTGTCCGCGACGTAGCCCGTATAGAGCGCGCGATCCTGGATGTCGGCCCAGCCGGGAAAGCTGTCGTCGAGTCGCACCAATGCTGGGTCGGCATGGACCAGCACCGAATCGAATGCCTCGAACGTCGCCACCATCTCGTCGACGCGCGCGGGCGAGGCCGAGCGGCGCAGCACATCGCGGATGGACGAGACGATCCACGGCGCCGGCACGCGCGCCTCTGCCGCTTCCAGAAGCGGCATCAGCTCGAAGCGGAGCCGAGTGCGGCCGAACGGAAACTGCTCGGTCAGCAGGATGTCGGGTGCCTCGGACTCGAACAGATCGAGCAGCACCCGCGTGCGGCGCTTGCGGAACGCCTCGTCGAGCGGTGTGCCGTCGAGATGCGACAGCTCCTTCAGGCGCACATCAGCCGCGCGGACGGGCGGAAGCTGATGGAAGCGCGCCCCACCGAGATCGAGATCCGGCACCGGCGCCCCGCCCGAGACGACAAGCACGTCGAGACCGCCTGAGACCATCGCGCGTGCGAGCGTGGCGGCGCGTCGCAAATGGCCGATGCCCAGAAGATGTTGCACGTAGAACAAGACGCGGGCCGTCACGGCTTGCTCTCGAGCGGCACGTTCAGACGATCGATCGTCACGCGACCGTCGCCATGCGCGACGAAGAAGTGCAGCGACGCCCAGTCGAGCTTGTGCGGCGGGCGGCCCAGCATGTCCCAGTCCGTCGCCAACGCCAGCAGCGCACGGATCGCGGCCTTGTGCGACACAGCGACGACGGGTTCACGCAATGTCGAAGCCCAGCACCCGATCCGTGCCATGGCCATACGCGGCGATTCCCCACCGGGCGGCTGGAAGTCGAGCCCTGCCGCTTCAACCGCGGCAAAGGCGGCACCACCCGTTACGCGCAGATCCTGCACGGTGCGGCCTTCCCAGATGCCGAAGCTCATCTCACGAAGTGCAGAATCGACGTCGACCGGCATCGACGGCCGCAGCAGCTCGGCCGTTCGCCGCGCGCGTCGAAGTGGGCTCGAGACACGTCGCCAGCGATCGGCAGGGGGCGGCAGGCGCCAGCGACGCACCGCCGCCTCGCCTTCCGGACTGAGGCAGATGTCGGTGAGGCCCTGCAGTCGCCGCGCCGCGTTCCACTCGGTGGGTGCATGGCGCAGGATCGCGAATGGCACGTCGCTCATCGCAAGGTCCGCAGCGCCGCAGCCAGCGCCTGTGCCGCCGCGCGTTCATCGTGACGAGCGGCAACGCGCGCCGCAGCAGCAGCGCCGAGACGTGCTCGTTGCTCCGGCGCGTCGAGCAGACGCGCCACGGCGGCGGCAAAGGCATCGGCATCGCCGATCGGCGTCAGCACGCCGGTGACGCCGTCGGCGACCACGGCCGGGACGCCGCCGGTGCGGCCGGCGACGACGGGCAGGCCGGCCGCCTGGGCCTCGAGGAAGGCCATGCCGTAGGCTTCGTTGATCGCGGGCCAGACGTAAAGGTCCGCCGCCGCGTAGTGCGCCGGCAGCTCGTCATGCGGCACGGCGCCCGCGAAACGCACGCGATCACCGAACGGCGCCATCAGTCTTTCGATCTCGGAGCGCGCCGGACCATCGCCGATCAGCAGCGCCCGCCACGAGCGGTCGCCGAGCCTGGCGAACGCACGCGCAAGCACGCGGTACGACTCCGCCTTGTCGCGCGAACGCATCATGCCGACGGCCAGCAGCAGCGGCGGATCATTCGGCCGGCGAGGCGACGACACGAGAAACGGTGAGGTATCGATGAAGGGCGGCAGCCACGCTTGCCGTGCGCCCGGCCGCAGCCGCGCCTTCACGCCGGCGACGTCCCGCGGGTTCACCGTCAGCACGAGATCGGCAGCGGCGAGCGCACGCTCGACCGCACGATGGCCGAGGCGGGTCGGGCCATGAGCACGGCGCGGCGCGTGGCTCGCCTCGGCGATCACATAGGGAATGCCAAGCGCGCGCGTGACGACCGGGCCCAGCCAATCGGGCTTGCGGTAGTAGCAGTGATAGGTAAGCCAGAGATCGAAGCGTTCGGGATGATGGGCGGGCAGCGCACGCCAACGTCGGATCAGCCGCTCGGCCTGCGTGCGGGCCCGCCGCCCCAGCGCGATGTGCTCGCCTGCAGGCGGCACGCCCGGCGCGATGCGGCTGAGCGCCGGCATGACGACCGTGTGGCCAAGCCGTTCCAGCAGGCGACGCAGCCCGCGCGCCATCTCGCGATCACCCGACGGGATGGGGCTGTCCGGCGGCTTCAGCGGCGTGTGCAGGGCCACTCGCACCTTCTACTCTGCGGCGCGCGCGACGGCTGCGCGATCCTGTCCCAGGGCCGACGCGATCCAGTCGACGCCGGCGTCATAGGAGAAGCGCGAGCGCACGACCTCGCCGGCGCGCTGCGCCAGGCGCCGCCTCAGATCGGGCTCGGCGATCAGGCGTGCGAGCGCGACACTCAGCGCCTGCGGTGCGGCTGGCGGCACGAGCAGGCCGGTCTCGCCGTCGGTGACGAACTCACCGATCGCGGCAGCGTTGGTCGACACGATGGGCAGGCCTTGGTGGGCCGCCTCCATCAGCACATTCGGCAACCCGTCCTGGTCGCCATCCGCCGCCCTCTTGCTCGCCAGCACGAACAGGTCGGCGCGGGCGACCGCGGAGGTGGCGCTGCGCATCGGCTCACGCGAGGTGGCGCGAGTGACCGTGAC
>CAYRBQ010000428.1:0-4066 GCA_964422305.1 uncultured Reyranella sp.
CCTGGGTCGTCTGCACGCCGGTGACGCGGCTGCCGGCCGGGCCGTCCTCGGTGTCGATCGCGGTCACGCGCGTCTTCTCGAAGATGCGGACGCCGCCATTGCGCGCTCCCTTGGCCAGCGCCTGCGTGATGTCGGCGGGATTGGCCTTGCCGTCGCCCGGCAGCCACACGGCGCCGACCAGGTCGTCGGTGCGCATGATGGGATATTTCTCGCCCGCCTGCGCAGGAGTCAGCTCCTCGCACGCAACGCCCTGCGAATTGGCCATCGCGGCGTTGCGGCGAAGATAGGTCATGCGCTCCTCGGTGCGCGCGACCGACAGCGAGCCGCACTGCTTCCAGCCGGTGGCGAGCCCGGTCTCGGACTCGAGCTTGCCGTAGAGCTCCGTCGAGTAGCGGATGAGGCGCGTCAGGTTCTGGAAGCCGCGCAACTGGCCGACGAGACCGGCGGCATGCCAGGTCGTGCCGCCGCTGAGACGCCCCTGCTCCAGCAGCACGACGTCCTTCCAGCCGTGCTTGGTGAGGTGATAGGCCGTCGAGCAGCCCATGATGCCGCCGCCGATGATGACGACGCGGGCCTGCGTCGGCAAATTGCCGGACATCAGAGTCGCCCCGCCACGGCCGCTTCGTACATCTGCCGCATCTCCGGCACGCCGGCCTTGATCGGGTTGCCGCCCGCGGTCGGATCGACCGCCGCCATCTCGGAGAACTTGTCGAGATGCTCGACCTTCACGCCGAGCTCGGCCAGCGTGTGCGGAATGCCGACCTCGCGCCGGAGATCGAGCGTCCACTGCATGAAGCCGTCGAAGGTCGGGGTGCGCAGGTTGAGCCAGCGCGCCAGCCGCACGATCTTCTCCTCGATGGCCGAGCGGTTGAACTTGACCACGTAGGGCATGGCGACCGCGTTGGTCAGGCCATGATGCGTGTCGAGCACGGCACCGACCGGGTGCGACAGCGAGTGGATGGCGCCCAGCCCCTTCTGGAAGGCGGTCGAGCCCATCTGCGACGCGGCCAGCATGTGGCCGCGCGCATCGAGGTCGCGCCCGTCCTTCACCGCACGGGCCAGGTTTTCCTTCACCAGCCGCATTCCCTCGACCGCGATGCCTTCGGCATAAGGGTGATAGCCCGGCGCGCAGTAGGCCTCGAAGCAGTGGATGAAGGCGTCCATGCCGGTGCCGGCTGTCAGCCTGGCCGGCAGGCCGACCGTGAGCTCGGGATCGGCGATCACGATCTGCGGCATCATCTTCGGGTGGAAGATGACCTTCTTGGTATGCGTCTTCTCGTCGGTGATGACCGAGGCGCGGCCGGTCTCCGAGCCGGTGCCCGCCGTGGTCGGCACGGCGATCGAGGGATAGATGCCGGCCGGATTGGCCCGCGTCCACCAGTCGCCGATATCCTCGAAGTCCCAAATCGGCCGCGTCTGGCCGGCCATGAAAGCGATCGCCTTGGCGGTGTCGAGGCCCGAGCCGCCGCCCCAACCGATGACGCCGTCATGCTTGCCCGCACGCAGGACGCGAATGCCCGCCTCGACGTTGGCGGCAACGGGATTGGGCTTAACTTCGCTGAACAGCGCCACCTCGATGCCCGATTTGCGCAGGGTCACCAGCGCGTCGGAGATCATGGGCAGCTTGGCGAGGCCGGGATCGGTGACCAGCAGCGGCCGCCTGAGGCCAACCGTCTTGCAGGCGTCGGGCAGTTCCTTGATGCGGCCGGCGCCAAAGCGGATCGAGGTCGGGTAGTTCCAGTTGCCGACGAGAGGCGTCACACCAGTTCCCATCAAACCAATTCCATGTAACGGTCGAGTTCCCATTCCGTGATGGCCTTGCGGAACTCCCGCTCTTCCCACTCACGCGTTGCAGAATAATGATCGACGAAGGCGTCGCCGAAGAGATCGCGCGCCGCCTTCGAGCTCTTCAGCCGGCCCGCCGCCTCCATGAGCGTCCGCGGCAGCTGCGACTTCGCGGGATGCTTCTTCTCGTAGGAATTGCCCTTGATCGGCTCGCCGGGATCGATGCCGTTCTCGATCCCCCATAGGCCCGAGCCGACCGCCGCGGCGAGTGCGAGATAGGGATTCGCGTCGGCAGCCGCCACGCGATACTCGACGCGAGTCGACTTGGCCGATCCCGGGATGACGCGCAGCGACGTGGTGCGGTTCTCGACGCCCCAGCTCGAGACGGTCGGCGCCCAGAAGCCCGGGATCAGTCGGCGGTAGGAATTCACGTTCGACGCCACCATGCCCAGCATTTCCGGCATCAGGGCCGCCTGGCCGCCGACGAACTGGCGCATGGTCTTGCTCATGCGATGCGGCGCCTTCTCGTCGAAGAACACCGGCTTGCCGCCCTTCCACAGCGACATGTGCATATGCCCGCCGCAGCCCGGCCAATCCTTGGACCACTTGGCCATGAAGGTGGCGAGCCAACCACGCTTTTGCGCCAGCACCTTGGTGAAAAGCTTGAAGAGCGCCGCTTTGTCCGACGCCGGCAGCGCATCGTCGACCCGCAGCGCCGCCTCGAGCACGCCCGCGCCCGTCTCGGTGTGCAGGCCCTCTATCCCCATGTCCATCGCCTCGCACATGGCGAGCAGGTCGCGATACCAGTCGCTCAGGACGGAGTTGCGCAGCACCGAGTAGCCGAAGAAGCCCGGCGAGATCGGCTTCAGGTTCCGGTAGCCCTTCTCGCGGATCGACTCCGGTGTCTCGGCGAAGACGAAGAACTCGTACTCGAAGCCCACCTTGACCTCGAAGCCGAGCTTGGCCGCGCGCGCCAGCACGCGCTGCAGGATGCCGCGCGGGCAGATCTCCGCGGCCTTGTCGACGAACTCGCAGAGGAACATCAGGTTGCCCGGCTCCGTCGCGATCTCGCGGCAGGTCTCGGGCAGGATGCGGACATTGGCGTCGGGGTAGCCGGTATGCCAGCCGGTGTAGATGACATTGTCGTAGAGCTGGTCGTTGATGTCCCAGCCCAGCACGACATCGCAGAAGCCGAAACCGCCCTCGAGGGCGGAATGAAACTTGTCGAGGTGGATGTACTTGCCGCGCAGGATGCCGTCGATGTCGTGCACGCCGACCTTCACATGCGTGAGGCCGCGTTCCTTGACGATCCTGCGCGCATCGGCAACCGTCTTGACTTGGCGCGGTTCCATTCAACTCCCCCGGAGCAGTCCAGAATGGGAGTTTGGCAGAGGCCGATCTATCTCGACAGGATGAAATCGACGGGCCAGGTCACCAACTTGGGGAAGACGGTCAGGATCGCCGTAAATGCCATCATGATCAGGAAGAACGGGATCACCTTCCAGGCCACGTAGGTCTGCGAATCGCCGGTGATGTTCTGGATCACGAACAGGTTGAAGGCGACGGGCGGACTTATCTGGGCCATCTCGATGGTCAGGATCAGGAAGATGCCGAACCACAACTTGTCGAAGCCCGCCGCCAGCACGACGGGCAGCACGATGGGAAGCGTCAGCACGATCATGGAGAAGCCCTCCAGCACCGTGCCGAGCAGGATGTAGAAGAGCATCAGGAACATGATCAGCACGAAGGGCGACAGGTTCCACGAGGTGATCTCTGCCGACACGAATTGAGGCACCCTGAGGTTGGCCAGCACCGTGCCGACCACGAAGGCGCCGAGCACGATCATGCCGATCATGCAGGTCGTCTGGACCGAACCCAGCATGGCGTCGCGCAGGCCCTTCCACGTCAACGTCTTCTGGAAGGCTGCCACGGCAAGTGCGCCGAGAACGCCGATCGCCGATGCCTCGGACGGGCTCGCGATACCGGCATACATGGTGCCGAGCACCGTCAGGATGAGGAACGCAACAGGGCCAAGCTCGATCAGGCTGCGGAAGCGGTCGGTCCACGTCCAGCTCGAGCGGTCGTCGGTCGGCAGGAGCTTCGGGTTCAGCAGGGTGCGCAGGCCCATGTAGCCCATGAAGCAGAAGGCCAGCGCGAAGCCAGGGAGGAAGCCCGCCGTGAAGAGCCGCAGCAGCGACTCCTCCGCCAGCACGGCGTAGATGATCATCGGGATCGAGGGCGGAATCAGGAAGCCGAGCGTTCCCGCGCCGGCGAGACTGCC
>CAYRBQ010000429.1:0-4064 GCA_964422305.1 uncultured Reyranella sp.
TCGAACGGGCCGATCGTCTCGGCCGGCGAGGTGTTGGTGAAGTCGGGACGATGGCCAGGCTTCAGCTCCTGCGCCGCGATCGCCAGCGCGCGATAGATGCCGTAGCTGCCGGAGTGCACGCCGATCGCATTGCGCTTCGCGGGATCGGCCACGGTACCCACCACGGGCCCGCGGATCGCCGGATCGCGCGCGCCCCAGATCACCGGAGGGGCCGCCTGGCCGCCCTGGCTGGGATGGGTGTTCAGTCTGATGTGAGCCATGTGCTTTCCGTGTGCCAAACGCCGGGAAAGCGACGCAGTGTAGTCCTTGTAGATTACGAAGGGAAGAACTCGCCGCAGCCGGAAAACCCAATTGTCTCAACTGTTTGGGCGATCGCCTGCTACAGTGCCGCCATGGAACGTCTTGTCGCTCTCCTGGTCGTCGCCGCGCTTGTGGCCGGCTCCGCGCTGGCACAGCAGCTCCCCAATATCCGCACGGTCACCGTGCCTGCCGGCGGCACGACGGTCGCCGGAAATCTCGCCGACACCAAGGCGCGTGGTCTTTTCTACGTGCAGGGCGCGGCCGGTCAGTCGATGAACGTGCTGGCCGTCTCGCCCGCCAACAATGTCGTCTTCCAGGTCTGGGAGCCGGGCACGACTGTGCGGCCCGGACCGGACGGGAACCTCGTGCTGAACGGCAAGCCGGTGCACGGCGCCGGCCCCAACGACGATCCGGTCGCCTGGATCGGCGCCCTGCCCGCCGGCGGCATGTACCTGGTCGTTGTCGCCAGCCGCCGCGGCGAGGCAAGCTACAGCCTGAACATCAGCCTGCAATAGGCCAACGACAGACGGAGGATGGCATGCCCGATTCACACGCCTCGACGACCGCGCCGAACATCGTCACGCATCTCGGCCCCGACTCGTTCAAGAAGGATGGCTTGCGCCCGTTCTTCGAGTACCGGCCGCTCGGCCTCAAGGAGCTGACCGGCGGCAAGGTCGGCGCCCATGTGATCCGCGCCGTGCCCGGCCAGCACCCCGATGCGCCGCGCCACAGCCACGCACTCGAGTTCCAGTTCGTCTACGTGCTGAAGGGCTGGGCGATCTTCGAGTACGAAGGTTACGGCCAGCACAAGCTGGTCGCCGGCTCGACCGTCTATCAACCGCCCGGCATCAAGCACAAGGAGATCGACCATTCGGACGATCTCGAGCTGATCGAGATCACCATGCCGGCCGACTTCGAGACGACCGTCGCGACCTAGCCCATGCTTGCAGGCCAAACGCGATGACCATAGAATCCCCGCCGATGAGGCGGGGAAACATCATGAAGTTGCTAGGTATTTCGGGGCTGATCAGCCTGCTCGCCAGCACCGCCCTCGCCCAGCAACCGCCGCAGCCCGGCGCCAAGCCGCCGACCTGCCAGTCGCAGTACACCGAGGCGCCGGCCATGTCGTCGGCGCTGCTGATCAACACCGGCTTCGACATCAAGGCCGCGATCCCGGGCGGCCTGTGGTTGCAGAAGGACAAGGAAGTCTACTTCTGCAATTCCGGCCGCGCGATCGACGGCGAGGTGATCTGCTGGAAGCTGCGCGTGCCGATCAAGGGCCAGGTCTGCCAGTAGGCCTACGTGCCGTGGCGCAGCAGCCGGCTCGAATAGGTGTTGGTGGGCCGGTCGTCGCGCATCGTGACCTGCCCGTTCATGAGGATGTACTTGTAGCCTGACGCACGCAGCGCGCGGCACTTTCAGATTGTCGTAGTCGTAGATCACGATTTGGCCGGCGCGCCCTTCTTCAGCACGCCACGGCCGAAGAGGCCCGCGACCTTGGATCTTGTCGCGAAGCGTGATGGCGTGGTTTCCGATGTCCACGCTGTGGTTGATCTGTGTCAATCACCGTGCGGAACACAGGCTGATAATGCCGCATGATCCTGAATTTCGCGCTCGCGACCTTCATGGTGGGGCTGACGGTGACCATCCATTTCGCCGGCCTGCTCGGCCTGTTGTGGGTGCTGCGCCATCGCGGGCATCGCCTGCGTCCGCACGACAGTGCGCTGGGCCAGGGTGCCGTCATCGTCTTCGTCGTGCTGGGCCTGATCGGCATCCACACCGTCGAGATCTGGCTTTATGCCACCGTCTACCTGCTGCTTGGAGTCGTTTCGGACTTCGAGACGGCACTCTATTTCTCGACGACATCCTTCACGACGATCGGCTACGGCGACATCGTGCTCGGCGAGCGCTGGCGACTGCTCGGCGCCATCGAAGGCGCCAACGGGCTGCTGTTGTTCGGGTGGTCGACGGCGTTCCTCATGAGCGTCACCGTCCAGATGCGTACGCTCGAGCACGACTGGCTCGAGCGCCATCGCCAGTAGTGCGCCCGCCCGCCTTCAGCCGGCCGTCCTTCCGCAATCGAACGTCAGCACGCGCGGCGTGTAGGGGGCGAGCGGCCTGGCCGCGGGAAAGCTCCTCCTCGGCCAGGTTCCATCGGCGAGATGGCGGTCGATCACCGGGATCAGGAGCTGGAGCGCGATCCACCCCCGCAACCTGATCCCCTCCTGCGTTCCGTGGATGGCGTCGATGAAGAGGTCGGGATCGGAGGGCATCAGCCGGGCGATGTCGAGGAAGTCGATCTTCCTCGAGGCGGCGTAGAGTTCCAGGACACGGTTCTGGAAGACGGCCAGCCGCTCGAGGTCGCGGTAGCTGAACGGCGTGTAGCCGACGTTGAGATGCTCGATGATGACGCGATGGCGCTCGGGATCGAGCACCATGCCGTCGGCCACCAGCCACTTGAACGACGCCAGCGCCATCTCGGCCCCCAGCCCCTCGGTCGTGGCACGAATGCGATCGAGGTCGGCGATGATCGTGGAGAGATGTACCGGCAGATCCTTACGCGACAGATCGGGTTCCTTCTCGTCGAGCTGCGCCGGCCATCGCAGCGTATACGAGGGCTTGCGCCACTCCCCTCCGTCCGACCGTGCCTCACGTGTCGCGAGCAACGCCTGTAGCCGGCGCGCCAACGCGAAATCGTAGGAGAGGTCTTGCAGGCGCCGACCGAACCATCCGCGCTGCTGTCGCTCGAGCTGCGTTGCGTAGGACGTTCGGAACGGCACGTCCGGCACCACGGTACGCAGGTCGAACTGGTTCGCCCCCTCGTAGTAGACGACGAGGTCGGGAGCGAGCGGCGACACTTCCTTGTCCATGATCTCCGCGATGTCGGTGGACTGGACGGCCTCGCGGCCGGCGTTCAGTACCTCGAACTTCACATCGAGTTTCCTCGCCTTGGCCCACAGGTTGAGCCAGTTGCCGACGAACTCGGGGTAGGACCACGCGTAGTGGTGCGAGGCCACAGTCGTCGAGGCACCGAGAAAGACGATCCGAATCGTGCCCGGCTGCCGGGCCACCGGCACCGGCGCGCCGCGGAAACCGTAGGCATTGGTGACAAGGCCGATCGGCGTCGTGGCGTCTGGCAGGAACCGGTAAGGCGGATGCCGCGAGCCTTCGGGGGGATCGTAGATGAACAGCCGGCCCGGGGCGTCCTTCAGGTACGGGTGCCTGCAGGGATCGCCGACGAAGGCGCTGTTCCATGCCTTGAAGGCATCGGCCCGGCGAGTTGCGCCGCTGACGCCGCTCGACGCGATCCTTTGGTCGAGCTCGCGCCATTCGGCCGGGACAGGCCTGCGATTGGGAAGCGGCGGCGGGTCTTCATCGAACCAGACACGTTGTACGCCCGGCGCAAGCGCGATGGCGTCGAGATGGCGCGCTGCTGCCGAGGATGCGCTGCTCTCCAGCCAGCGGACCAGCGCCTCTGCCGCCGCCGTACAGAGCACGACGGTGACGAGCACCAGCAGGGCGTTCTTCAGGCCGTTTCGCATGTCAGCTTGTTAGTACGTCCGGCGCTTCGGAGCCAGACGACATGCTATGACTCTCGAAGGACCAAGCGGGGAGTCGGATGCAGTTCGGTTGGCTCACACTTGCGATGTCGCCCTCGCCGGAGGAGGACGGCGCGCGCATCGACCAGATCGTGGCGCAGGCCTGCGAGGCCGAGCGGCTGGGTTTCTCCGATGTCTGGCTCACCGAGCATTATTTCACAGGCG
>CAYRBQ010000430.1:0-4057 GCA_964422305.1 uncultured Reyranella sp.
GCGTCGTCGGCACGGCGTTCTACATCATGGAGTATTGCGATGGCCGCGTGCTCTGGGATCCGCTGCTGCCTGAGGTCCCGAAGGAGGGGCGGCTCGCGATCTATCGCGCCAAGTTCGAGAGCCTGGCCCGGCTCCATCGCGTCGACTATGCGGCCCTCGGTCTCGCCGACTTCGGCCGACCGGGCAGCTATGTCGCGCGCCAGATCTCGCGCTGGGGCAAGCAGTACAAGGCATCGGAGACCGAACGCATCGAGGCGATGGACCGCCTGCTCGACTGGCTGCCCGCCAACCTGCCGGCCAACGACGAGACCGTGCTGGTCCACGGCGACTATCGCCTCGACAACATGATCTTCCACGCGTCCGAGCCGCGCGTGCTGGGCATCATCGATTGGGAGATCTCGACGCTCGGTGATCCGCTGGCCGAGCTCTCCTATCTCTGCATGCTGTGGCGCACGCCCAAGGATTGGGGTGGGCTGCTCGGCCACGACCTCACCGCTCTCGGCTTGCCGAGCGAGGCGGAGATGGTCGGCTACTACTGCGAGCTCTCGGGGCGTGCCATGCCGGCCATCGAGCTGTGGGACTTCTACATGGCCTACAACCTCTTCCGTGTGTCGTGCATCCGGCAGGGCGTCTACGCCCGTTCGCTCGACGGCACGGCGGCCAATGTGCGCGCCGCAGACTCCGGCAAGCTGGTGCGCCCCGCAGCGGAACTCGGATGGGGCATCGTCGAACGGATGGCAGGAGGTGCACGATGACGAAGCGCAAGCCGGTGCGGGTCGCGGTCGAGACCCCGCCCGTGGCCGAGCGCGAGCCGCGCGCTCCGGTCGAGGCGATCCGCGCAGCCGCCTTCGCCCAGTTCGCTGAGCGTGGCTATCCGGTGGTGACGGTGCGCGACATCATGAAGGCCTGCGGGTTGACCCAGGGCGCCCTCTACAACCACTTCAAGTCGAAGGACGAGCTGCTCCACGACATCATCACCTCGACGCAGGGCGAGCTGGAACGGCTGTGCCAGCAGGCCGTCGCCGGCGCCGGCGACGACCCGCGAAGCAAGCTCGCGGCGTTCGTGCGCGTCTATGTCATGCGTCATTGCCGCATGAGGGTCGAGGCGCTGGTCGCCAATCGCGAGATCGGCTGGCTCGATGCCGCGCGCGTCGCCGACATCCGGCGCAGCCGCCGCGCCATCCGCGACATACTGGTGGCGATTCTTCACCAGGGAGTCGAGCAAGGTCTGTTCGACCCGCCGCAGGTCGAGGGCCGCCGCGATCTCAAGGCGATCGCCATGGCGCTGCTCGATCAATGCACGCACATCTCCATGTGGTACGGTCCGGGCGGCGACCTCGGCGAGGAGCAGATGGCCAGGCTCTATGTCGAGATGGCGCTGCGCGTCGTGGGGGCCAAGCCGCAGTCCGTTTGACCATTGGCGGCCTGATCATCTGGAGGGGCGGACATGTTGGTGCGTATTGCGGCCCTGATCGGGATCCTGGCGTCGGCCCTGGCCTGCACCCCCGACCAGCTCGACACCCCACCGCCCGCCGGACGCAGCCCGCAACTGGCGGCCGCGCCCGGCGATTCCTCGGTGCCGGCGTCGCGCTGGCGCGCCGTCCTCATCGCCGGCGACAACAACAGCCCTTCCTTCGACAACGGCGTGGACGCGCTGCGCGGCAAGCTCGCGGCGCACGGCGTGCGTGACGTCCGCGTGCTCACCTCCGATCCACGGCGCAATCCGTCGGCGCAGGTCGCGACGGCGGCCAACGTCTCCTCGGCCCTGCGCACGCAGGGCGGGGAAGCCTGCCTCATCTTCATCACCAGCCATGGCGACGAGCGCGGCGTGGTTCTCAAGGCGGCGAACGGCATCCTCGGCCCCGGCTCGCTGGACAGCGCGCTCGATGCGGGCTGCGGCACGAGGCCGACCGTCCTGGTCGTCTCGGCCTGCCACAGCGGCGTGTTCCTGAATTCCGCGATGCGCCAGCCCAATCGCGTCGTGCTGACGGCCGCCGCGGCCGATCGCGTCAGCTTCGGCTGCGGCGCAGGCGATCGCTTCACCTACTATGACCAGTGCCTGCTGCAGAATTTCGACAGCGCTGCGACGTGGGGACAGCTCGCACAGGCCACGCGCTCCTGCGTGCAGGAGCTCGAGCAGAGCATGGGCATACGGCGCCCCTCGCAGCCGCAGATCTTCGTCGGCGCCTCGGTCGCCGACCTCCGCATCCCCGGTCGTTAGCGATCGATCACCGCGATCACGTCGCAGGTCACCTGATGGGCGCTGTCGGGCCCCAGCGTCAGCGTGTGGCGTGCCGGACGTGAGTGCTCGTCGGGGAACATCTTCACCCATTCGTCGTTCAGCGCGGCGCGGCCGGTCGAGGGCTGCTTCATCCAGAAATTGATCTTGATGATGTCGTCGGGCGTGCCGCCGGCGGCCTCGACGAACAGCCGGATGTGCTTGAAGATGTTGATGACCTGACCGGCCAGGTCGGGCGGCACGTTGCGCGTGCCGGGCTCGGTGCCGTTCATGATGCTCGACATCGCGATGTTGCCGATACGGCTGCCGTTCGGGATCGGGTTCTGGTGCTTGTATCCCGGATAGTTGACGCTCTTGCGCTTGGCCATGGTTTCCTCCGACAGTCGGCATAGCATGGAGGAAACGATGGCGCTCGTGAACTATGAGCAGGCGGGCGGGATCGTCACGATGACGCTCAACCGGCCCGAGAAGCTCAACGCCTTCAACGACGAGCTGGTCGGCGCGCTCGGCGAGGCGCTGCACCGCTTCGATGCCGACGATGCCGCCCACTTAGCGATCCTGTGCGGCACCGGCCGTGCCTTCTCGAGCGGCGCCGACGTCCAGCAGCGCCAGCTCCGCAGCCGCGAGGAATTCCTGAGGCTCGGCGGGCCGCAGGGCCGCGGCACGCACTCCTCCGACCTGCTGACCAAGGCGGTCAACTGGAAGCCGGTGATCGCCGCCGCACACGGCTACGTGCTCGGCCTCTCGGTCGGCATCGTGCTCGAGTGCGACCTGATCGTCGCGGAGGAGGGCACGCAGTTCCAGATCACCGAGACCTCGCGCGGGCTTGGCGCCGGCAAGTATTGGGCACTGATGCATTATCGCGGCGGCGGTGCGTTCACGATGGAAGCGGCTCTGACCGGTCGCTTCTTCTCCGCCGAGGAGGCGTTCCGGGCCAACCTGATCAACCGCGTCGCGCCCAAGGGCAAGCATCTCGAGGTGGCGCGCGGGCTCGCCGCCGAGGTCCTCAAGAACCCGCCGCTCAGCGTGCGCTCGACCGTGCGCATGCGCCGCTACTATATGGATCGCCTCAGCCGCGAGGTCATGTTCATGGCGGCGCCGGAGCGGCTCTACCTGAGCGAGGATTTCAACGAAGCGGCGCGTGCCTTCACCGAGAAGCGCAAACCCCGGCCATTCAAGGGACGATGACCATGAGAGCCAGCAGCGATCGCATCATCACCAGTCACGCCGGCTCCCTGCCGCGCCCCGAGGATCTCATCGCGGCCAATGCCCGTCGCGAGGCCGGAACGGTCGACGAGGCCGCCTTCCAGGGGGAGCTGGCGCGATCGGTGGTCGACGTCGTGCGCCGCCAGGTCGCGGCGGGCATCGCCGTGCCGGGCGACGGCGAGTACGGCAAGTCGATGGGCAGCAAGGTCAACTACCGCGCCTGGTGGAGTTACTCGTTCCAGCGGCTGGGCAACCTGCAGGTGCGTGGGCTCAGCCTCTATCAGTTCCCGGTGCGGCGCTCGAGCCCGGGCAACACCGTGCTGTCGAGCTTCGGCGACCGGCGCGACCGCCTGAAGTTCGCCGCCGCCTATGCCGATCCCGAGTCGGGCATCACCACCGGACCGCGCGCCACCGAATGGCCGGTCTGCGTCGGGCCGATCAGCTATACCGGCCACGCCGCGATCGCCGCCGACATCGCCAACTTCAAGGCGGCACTTTCCGCTTCGGGCGTAACAGAAGGGTTCATGACGTCGATCGGACCGGCGAGCTGTGCGCGCATCGGCAACGAGCACTACGGGAGCGACGACGAGATCGTCTACGCCTGCGCCGAAG
>CAYRBQ010000431.1:0-4053 GCA_964422305.1 uncultured Reyranella sp.
GAGCGGCCGCGGAGCTGGTTGTCGATGCGCCGGCTCTCGTGGCGCTCGGTGCCGACCACGTAGAGGCCGCCCGCCGCGCGGACGATCTCGCGGTCGCGCTCGACGCCGGCGCGGATCTCGGCGGCGACGCGGTCGATCTCGGCCTGGCGCTGCGCCTCGTCGGGGAATTTCGCGGCGATCTCGGGCTCGCTCTGGCGCAGCAGCATCTCGACATTGCCGCCGAGCTGGATGTCGGTGCCGCGGCCGGCCGGCCTGGGCGACGATCACGGCTTCCTGGTCGTGGAAGCGGGCGTTCAGCACGTTGTGCGGGATGCCGGCCTTCTTGAGCGCCGCCGACAGCTCCTCGGACTTCTCGATCGAGACCGTGCCGACCAGCATCGGCTGCTGGCGGCCGCGGCATTCCTCGATCAGCTTGACGATGGCGCGCGTCTTGTCGGCGAGCGTGCGGTAGATCTCGTCGTCGGCGTCCTTGCGGGCGACCGGCACGTTGGTCGGGATCTCGACGACCTCGAGCTTGTAGATCTCGGCGAACTCGGCCGCCTCGGTGAGCGCGGTGCCGGTCATGCCCGAGAGCTTGGGGTACATGCGGAACAGGTTCTGGAAGGTGATCGAGGCCAGCGTCTGGTTCTCGCGCTGGATCTCGACATGCTCCTTGGCCTCGAGCGCCTGGTGCAGGCCCTCGGAGTAGCGGCGGCCGGCCATCATGCGGCCGGTGAACTCGTCGATGATGACGACCTGGCCGTCCTTGACGATGTAGTCGACGTCGCGGGCGAACAGCTTGTGAGCGCGCAGCGCCTGCGTGACGTGGTGCAGCACCGAGACCATGTTCGGCGCGTAGAGGCTGATGCCCTCGGGCAACAGGCCATCGCTGCGCAGGATGTCCTCGACCGCCTCGACGCCGGCGTCGGTCAGCACGACGGTGCGGTTCTTCTCGTCCTTCTCAAAATGCTCGGCCGCCAGCCGCGGGATCACTGTGTCGGCGCGGCGATAGAGCTCGGAGGAATCCTCCGCCGGGCCGGAGATGATCAGCGGCGTGCGCGCCTCGTCGATCAGGATCGAGTCGACCTCGTCGACGATCGCGTAGTTGAAGGGCCGCTGGACCATCGCGGCCTGCTGGTACTTCATGTTGTCGCGGAGATAGTCGAAGCCGATCTCGTTGTTCGTGCCGTAGGTCACGTCGCAGGCGTAGGCCGCCTTGCGCTGCTCGTCGTCGAGCTCGTGCACGATCACGCCGACCGTGAGGCCGAGGAACTTGTAGACCCGGCCCATCCACTCGGAGTCGCGCTTGGCGAGGTAGTCGTTCACCGTGACGACGTGCACGCCCTTGCCCTCGAGGGCGTTGAGATAGACCGGCAGGGTGGCGACCAGGGTCTTGCCCTCGCCGGTCTTCATCTCGGCGATCTTGCCCTGGTGCAGGACCATGCCGCCCTTGAGCTGGACGTCGAAATGACGCTGGCCGAGCGCCCGCTTGGCGGCCTCGCGCACCGTGGCGAAGGCCTCGGCCTGGATGTCCTCCAGCGTCTCGCCCTTGGCCAGCCGCTCGCGGAACTCGACCGTCTTGCCGCGGAGCTGCTCGTCCGAAAGCTTGGCCATTTCCGGCTCGAGGGCATTGATCTTGGCGACCGGCTTGTCGAAGCCTTTGACGATCCGATCGTTGGCCGTGCCGAAGAGACTCCGGGCAAGCGCTCCCAGCATGAAAACCTCGGTATTCTAACGACTTAGGCGGGCACGCGGCCCGCCGTCCCCGCCAGAGATAGAGAGCGCCCCCCTGAGTGTCAACGCAACCTGGCCCATCCGGTGCCGGCCTGCGCGGCTGCGGCCGGCCCGCACCGCCACGCCCTGCGGCCGACGCGGTGCTCACGAAAAAGTGCCGCAATTCAACGCCATCACGCCGCTCGTCGGGGAGGTGGCGCTTGCTTGGTCCGAGCGGGCCTGTGTAAACGGTTTGCGCCTTTCGTCACGAGTGAATCTTCGGAGCCAGCCATGAGCTTTCGCCCTCTGCGCCTTGTCCTTCTGTGCGGCGCGGCCGCCGTGATCGCGGGCTCGGCGGTGGCCCAGCAACCGCAAGGCCAGCAGGCGCCCAAGCCGCCCGCCAAGCCGCCGGCCCAGGCCGCCCAACCGGCCGCGAAGGATCCGATCGTCGCCACGGTGAACGGTCAGCCGGTGCGCCTCTCAGAGCTCGAAATCGCGCAGCAGTCGCTGCCGCAGCAGTACCGCAACATGCCGCTCCAGGCCGTGTTCCCGGCGCTGCTCGAGCGCATGATCGACAGCAAGCTGGTCGTGCAGGAAGGCAAGAAGAGCAAGACCAACGAGGATCCCGCCTTCAAGAAGCGCATGGCCTTCGTCGAGGAGCAGGTCCTGCAGGACTACTGGATCCAGCGCGAGATCGCGCGGATGGTGACGGCGGAGAAGATCCAGCAGCGCTACCAGGAGCGGCTGAAGTCGATGCCCGCCGAGGAGGAGGTGCACGCGCGCCACATCCTCGTGTCGACTGAGGACGAGGCCAAGGCGCTGATCGCCGAGCTGAAGAAAGGCGCCGCCTTCGACAAGCTCGCCAAGGACAAGTCGACCGACAAGGCCTCGGGCGCCGAGGGCGGCGACCTCGGCTGGTTCAAGAAGTCGGACATGGTGAAGGAGTTCGCCGATGCCGCTTTCAACCTCAAGAAGGGCGAGCTCAGCGAGGCGCCGATCAAGACGCAGTTCGGCTACCATGTGATCCAGGTCGACGACCGTCGCACCGCGCCGCCGCCGGCGCTCGAGGAGCTGGCCGAGCAGATCCGCGAGGAGCTGGCCCGCGAGGTCGTGACCGCGCAGCTCGACAAGATGCGGTCGGGCGCCAAGATCGAGAAGTTCAACATGGACGGCAGCAAGGCCGAGGCGGCGCCCGCCGCTCCGGCCGCGGCCCCGGCCAAGCCGGCGACCCCGGCGCCGGCCAAGCCTGCCACGCCGCCCAAGTGACATTGAAGTAAAACTCACGATTTCCGGCATTTCTGGTGTAGGCTCCGCCGTTCGGGCGGTCGCGTCGCTGCGGCCGCACCCAAGGGGAGTTCCATGTCCGCCACGCACGCCGTATCGCCGCTCGCGCCCAAGACGACGCCGACGCTGCCCCGCATCGCGGGCGTGAAGCTCGGCGCCGCGCGATCGGGCGTGCGCTACAAGGACCGCGACGACGTCATGCTGGCGGTCGTTCCGGCCGGCGCCACCATTGCGGGCGTCCTGACCAAGTCCAAGACCTGCTCGGCGCCGGTCGACTGGTGCCGCAAGAACCTGGCGCGCGGCAAGGTCCGCGCCATCGTGGTCAATGCCGGCAATGCCAACGCCTTCACTGGCAAGGCCGGCGACAAGGCGGTCGAGGAGACGACGCGGGCGATCGCCCAGGCGCTGGGCTGTCCGCGCAACGAGGTATTCATGGCGTCCACCGGCGTGATCGGCCAGCCGCTCGACTGGGAGAAGATCGCCGCCGTGGTGCCGACCCTGATCAAGTCGGGTCGCGAGGATGCGTGGTCGGCCGCCGCGGGTGCGATCATGACGACGGACACCTTCCCCAAGCTCGCGACCCGGCAGGCAAAGATCGGCGAGAAGACGGTCACCATCAACGGGTTCCTCAAGGGGTCCGGCATGATCGCCCCCGACATGGCGACGATGCTCGGTTTCGCCTTCACTGACGCCAAGGTCCCGGGGCCGGTACTCCAGAAGTTGCTGGCCGACGCCGCCGACAAGTCGCTGAACTGCGTCACGGTCGATGGCGACACCTCGACCAGCGACACGCTCCTGATGGTGGCGACCGGTGCGGCTCGTCATGCGCCGATCGAGGAAGCCGACGATCCCGTGCTGGTCGACTTCAAGCGTGCGCTCGACGAGGTGCTGATCGAGCTGGCGCAGCTCCTTGCGCGCGACGGCGAGGGCGCCACCAAGTTCGTGACCATCAACGTCGGCGGTGCTTCGTCGAACGGCGCGGCGCGCAAGATCGGCCTCGCGGTCGCCAACTCGCCGCTCGTGAAGACAGCGATCGCCGGTGAGGACGCCAACTGGGGCCGCATCGTCATGGCGGTC
>CAYRBQ010000432.1:0-4051 GCA_964422305.1 uncultured Reyranella sp.
CGTGCAGGCGCCGCAGTCGCCCTCGGCGCAGCCCTCCTTGGTACCGCGCAGCCCGCGATGCTCGCGCAGCCAGTCGAGCACCGTCGTCATCGGCGACAGGTCGGCGATCTCGACGGGCTGGTCGTTGAGCGTGAAGCGAATGCGATCCGCCATGCGAACAGGATGGGGGCCGTTGAAGTGCGACGCAACCCGTGTTGCACTGGCTTCGCGTAGCACTCGCCATGCCAACCCAAGGAAAGAGCGTCCCGAATGGACCCCTACCGTTTCGGCTATTCCCCCGTCGTCGAACGCCCGAAGCTTTCATGGCCCAACAACGCACGGGTCGCGGTCTGGGTCTGCCCCAACATCGAGCACTACGAATACATCCCGGCCGAAGTGCGCGTGCGCAACCCGTGGCCCCGCATGCCGCATCCCGACGTGCTGGGCTATGGCGGCCGCGACTACGGCAACCGGGTGGGCCTGTGGCGCATGTTCGAGGTGCTCGACAAGCACAATGTCCGCTGCACCGTCTCGCTCTCGATGTCGGTGATCGAGATGTATCCCGAGATCCTGGAGGCGATGGAGGCGCGCCGCTGGGAATATATGAGCCACGGCTACTTCAACACGCGCTACCACTGGGGCTACAGCGAACAGGAGGAGCGCGAGGTCATCGAGCACAGCAAGGCCACGCACCTGCGCCTCACCGGCCGCAAGCTGCGCGGCTGGTTCTCGCCCGCGATCTCCAATACCTTCGCCACGCCCGACCTCGTGAAGGAGGCGGGTCTCGACTATTTCTGCGACTTCTATCACGACGACCAGCCGACGCCGCTCGCGACCAAGCACGGCACCTTGATCCACGTGCCCTACACGATGGATCTCAACGACGCGTTGATCTACCGCCAGCCGGTCGAGGCCGAGGAGTTCGCGCAGATGATCATCGACCATTTCGACACGGTCTATCGCGAGGGACCGGAGAACGGCCGCGTCATGTGCATCGCGCTGCACCCCTACATGATGGGGGCACCGCACCGGCTGAAGCATCTCGACCGCGCGCTTGCCTATATCCGCAAGCACAAGGACGCCTGGGTCTGCACCGCCGAGGAGATCCTCGATTGGTACGTGGCCAACGGCCTGAAGCCGTACCAGCAGCATCTCGGGAAGGAGGCGTAACATGGCGACTTCCGTTCCGAAGAACCCGCCGCCGCTGCCTGCCGGGATGGACAATCCCTGGTACGACTATTCGCCGTTCCCCAAGCGCCCCAAGCTCAACTGGCCGAAGAACGCTCGCGTCGGCTGGTTCGTGCTGCTGCATCTCGAGTACTGGGAGCTGCTGGCCGACGAGACGTCCTACAAGGACCCGCGCTTTGTCGGCGAGTACGGCAGCTTCAATCCCGACTATCGCATCTGGACGCAGCGCGAGTACGGCAACCGGGTCGGCATCTTCCGCGTGCTCGACGTGCTCGACCGCTACCAGATCCGCGCCGGCGTCGCGGTCAACGCACTGGCCTGCGAGCGCTATCCCTACCTGATCGAGCAGTTCAAGAAGAGGAACTACGAGTTCATCGCGCACGGCCATTCGGCCAACCGCATGATCACCTCCAAGATGAGCGAGGCCGAGGAGAAGGCCGAGATCGACGCCTCCGTCGCGGCCATCGAGAAGGCGACCGGCCAGCGTCCGACGGGCTGGCTGGGCCAGGATTACGGCGAGAGCCAGCGCACGCCCGGCCTGCTGGCCGATGCCGGCCTCGACTATGTGCTCGACTGGCCGAACGACGACCAGCCCTACCGAATGAAAGTCGGCCGCAAGTTTGTCTCGCTGCCCAACCAGCCGGAATGGGACGATGTGCAGCAGCTCTGGCTGCGCCGCATCCCGACGACGCGCTACCCCGACATCGTGGGCGAGGCCTTCGAGCTGCTGCACCACGAGGGTGGCCAAGTGTTCAACCTCTCGATCCATCCCTGGCTGATGGGCATGGCGCATCGCATCAAGTATCTCGACGAGGCGCTGCGCCGCATCGAGCGCTTCGGCAACGCCTGGCAAGCCACGCCGGGCGAGGTCGCGCGGCACTATATCGACACGATGATGGACTGAGCGCATGGCTGCCTTCTGGCTCGACACGCTCGCCGACTTTATCTCCGACTTCCGCTTCGAGACCTTGAAGCCTGCGACGGTCGAGCAGACCTCCTATGTGGCGCTCGACACGATCGGCGCCATCGTGGGTGGCGCGGCCGAGCCCGAGATGCAGGCGCTGACCGAAAAACTCGCGGTCAGTCCGGCGGGCGAAGCGAGCGTAATCGGCACCGACAAGAAGGCCGTCTCCGCCGCGGCCGCATTCCTGAACGGCACGGCCGGCACCTTCCTCGAGATGGACGAGGGCAACCGCTTCGCCAAGGGACATCCCGCGATCCATGCGTTACCGGCCCTCTGGGCGCTGGGCGAGATCAAGGGCCTCTCCGGCAAGGCCGTGATGGAAGCGCTGGTCCTGGGCTACGAGGTCGGCGCACGCATCGGCATCGCCGCCGCGCTCAGGCCCGACATGCATCCGCACGGCACCTGGGGCACGGTGGGCGCCGCCGCCGCGGTCGCCAAGCTGCTGGGCTGGGACGCCGCGCGCATCCGCGAGACCATCAACGTCGCCTCCTCACTCACGATCGCTTCCTCCAAGCGCACCATGCTGGAGGGCGGCACGGTACGGAACGCCTATGCCGGCATCTCCAACCGCATGGCGCTGATGGCGATCGATCTCGTCGAGGCGGGCTTCGTCGGCGAGCGCGACGGGCTCTCCAGTGTCTTCGGCAAGGTCGTGTCGGAGAAATTCGACACCGCCAGAATGATCGACGGGCTCGGCCACGACTGGCAGATCGACAGGAACTATTTCAAGCTCCACTCCTGCTGCCGATACAACCACGGCGCCCTCGATGCGCTCGACCGGATGCTGGCGCGCGAGACGGTCGCGCCCGACTCCGTCGAGCGGATCGACGTCGCCAGCTACCTCTACGCCGCCGAACTCGACGACCCGGCGCCACGCAACACCCTTGGCGCCAAATTCTCAGTACCCTTCGCCGTGGCGACGCGGTTGGTGCGCGGCTCCTCGGCCGTCGAGAACTTCACCTGGGACGCCGTGCGCGACGAGAAGGTCCGCACCCTCGCCAAGCGCGTGTTCGTGACCGAGGACAAGGCGATGACCGCCAAGCTGCCGCAGTTCCGGCCAGCCCGGGTCGATATCCTGATGCGCGACGGCCGCACCCTCACCTCTTCCGTCGAGGCCAATCGCGGCGACGACCAGGATCCCTATTCGCGTGACGAACTGACGGCCAAGTACTTCTCGTTGACGGCACGGATGTTGCCCCATGAAATGGCCGACGCGGCCCGCCGGAAGATCCTGGCGCTCGCCGATGTCGCAGATATTCGCTCGGTGTTCGCCCTTTATTGACACTCGCTAACGGCTGGGAGGCCCATCATGACCAAGCAACGGATGTTCCCTGTTTCGCGTCGTACCTTCCTGGCCGGCAGCGCCGCCGCTGCGATCGGAGCACCCTGGATCGCGGGCGCGCAGGCCGCTGCCGTGAAGGTGGGCATGATCCATCCGGTGACCGGCTTCGTGGCCTACAACGGTCAGCAGAGCCGGCTCGGCGGCACGATGGCCATCGAGGACGTGAACAAGGCCGGCGGCATCAAGTCGATGGGCGGCGCCAAGCTCGAGGCGCTGCTCGGCGACAGCCAGTCCAAGGTCGAGGTCGGCGTCAGCGAAGTCGAGAAGATGAACGAGCAGGGCGTCGCGGCCTACATAGGCTGCTTCCAGAGCCCCGTCGGCATCGCCGCCAGCCAGGCCGCCGCCAAGTACAACACGCCGTTCCTGATCGACGTGGGCGCGTCCGACCTGATCGTAAACCGCGGCCTCAAGAACGTGTTTCGGCTCAAGCCCGGTTTCGGCGTCTGCGTCGACGACGGTATTGCGGCCCTCGGCGCGATCAACAAGGCGGCGGGCGACGTCGCCAAGAGCGCCGTGCTGGTCCACGAATCGGGCGAGTTCGGCACCGGCACGGCCAAGCTGCTGGCCGGCAAGCTGCC
>CAYRBQ010000433.1:0-4049 GCA_964422305.1 uncultured Reyranella sp.
TGATGGAGCAGAAAGGCCTGTCCGAGGAGGCGGCTTACAAGCTCCTGCGGAAGCTCGCCATGTACCAGAATAAGCGTATCGGAGAAGTCGCCCAGGATCTTCTGACGTACGCAAAAGCGCTCAAAATCTGAGCAGACGAATTGCCTGCCTAAAGAGCGGTCATGCTGCGTCTGCGAGCAGTCGGCGGCACTTCACCTGAAATTCCATGCTCCAATCACGTATTCGATTCCGGAGAACATCTAAATATTTCAATTAGTTAATTAACCATGCGGGGGCGGGAATTGGCTGGCATGGTTCCTGCTGCTCTGCAGAGTGAGACCCAAAGACGGGTCTCCTGAACTTGCGGACGGAGCCAATGGCGGTTCTGTCCAACCGGACAACGACGTCCTGTGCGGTCGGCATCTGCCGGCCGAACGGGCGTCGTTTTTTTTGTTGGAGTAGAGCGTAGTGGGCACTCTCGAGCGACCGAAAGTCAAAGTGGGGTTCATCCCGCTGATTGACTGCGCGCCGATCCTGTTTGCGGAAGTGCTGGGACTCTACGAGCGCCACGGCCTCGATGTCGAGCTGCGGCGCGAGGTCTCTTGGTCGAACATCCGGGACAAGGTGGCGCTGGGCCTTCTCGACGCCGCGCACATGCTGTCGCCAATGCCGCTGGCGACCACGCTCGGCATCGACAGCGTCAACGTGCCGATGATCGCGGCCATGACGCTGCACCTCAACGGCAACTCCATCACGCTCTCGAATGCGCTGTGGCAGGAGATCGAGCGGGCCGCGCCGCAGTTCCTAGGGGAGAAACTGCCGGCCGGCAGCCCTCTCGATGCCCGTGCGCTGGCCGCCGTCGTCTCCGGGCGTCGCAGCGCCGGCAAGCCGGCAGTCACACTCGCATCGGTCTTCACCTTCTCCTCGCACAATCACCTGCTGCGCCTCTGGCTCGCCTCGGGCGGCATCGATCCGGACCGCGACGTTCGCCTCACCGTCGTGCCGCCGCCGCACATGGTGGCGCATCTCTCCGGCGGCACGATCGACGGCTATTGCGTCGGCGAGCCGTGGAACCAGCAGTCGCAGACACTCGGCATCGGCCGAATCGCCGCCACCAGCCGCCAGATCTGGGACTCGATGCCCGAGAAGATCCTGGGCACGACGGAAGCCTGGGCGCAGCACAATCCGAAGACGCTGATCGCGCTCGTGAAGGCAATCACCGAGGCCGGCGCCTGGCTCGATGATCCGGCGAATCGCCCGGAGGCGGCACGTCTTCTGTCGACGCCGCGTTATCTCAACGTGCCGCAGGACGTGATCGCACGCTCTCTCGGTCTGCCCGACTTCCACATCTTCCATCGCCAGCTCGCCAACTTTCCTTGGCGCAGCCACGCCGACTGGTTCCTGAGCCAGATGGTGCGCTGGGGCCAGGTCGCGCCGCGCTCCGACATGCGCGCGGTCGCCGACCGCGTGTTCCGCAGCGACATCTACCGCGCCGCCGCCAGCGAGCTCGGCCTTCCCTGCCCGCTCGTCGACCGCAAGGTCGAAGGCGCGCATCCCGATCCGTGGATCCTGCCGACCAACGGCGCGCCGGTGGCCATGGGCCCGGACTCTTTCCTCGATGGGTCGGTCTTCGACCCTCGCAATGAAGCTTCAACCACTTTCGATCAGCAGGAGAGCAATCATGGCGACTAAGATTTCCCGCAGCGGCCTGGGACGGCGCGACATCCTGAAGGGCGCGACCGCCACGGCCGCGTTGATGGCCGCCGTGCGCACGTCCTTTCCTGGCGGCGCCTTCGCCCAGGCCGCGGGACCGGAGACCAATAAGGTGACGCTGGGCTTCATTGCGCTCACCGACTCCTCGCCGCTGATCGTCGCCAAGGAGAAGAAGCTCTTCGACAAGTACGGCATCACCGACGCCAACGTCGCCAAGCAGGCATCGTGGGGCACGACGCGCGACAACATCGTGCTGGGTTCGAGTTCGGGCGGCATCGACGGCGCGCACATCCTGACGCCGAAGCCCTACCAGATCTCGCTCGGCCTCACGACGCCGGAGAACAAGCCGGTGCCGATGTACATCCTGTCCCGCCTCAACACGAACGGCCAGGCGATCTCGGTCGCCAAGGACCTGATGCCGACGGGCGCCACGGTGAATGCCGCGCCGCTCAAGGAGGCCTTCGCCAAGATGAAGGCCAGCGGCAAGGATCCGAAGTGCGCCATGACCTTCCGCGGCGGCACCCACGATCTCTGGATCCGCTACTGGCTGGCCGCCGGCGGCATCGACCCCGAGAAGGACGTCTCGACCATCGTCGTGCCGCCACCGCAGATGGTGGCCAACATGAAGGTCGGTAGCATGGAGGCCTTCTGTGTCGGCGAGCCGTGGAACGAGCAGCTCGTCAACCAGGGCATCGGCTACTCGGCCTGCACGACGGGCGATCTCTGGAAGAACCACCCAGAAAAGAGCCTCGGCCTGCGTGCCGACTGGGTCGACAAGAACCCGAAAGCGGCGAAGGCTGTATTGCAGGCCGTCCTCGAGGCGGCGCAGTGGTGCGACAAGCTCGAGAACGCCAAGGAGCTTTCGGACATCGTCGGCAAGCGGCAGTGGTTCAACTGCCCGCCGGCCGACATCATCAACCGCATCGAAGGCAAGGTGAACTACGGCGACGGCCGCAAGATCGACAACCGCGACCTGTCGATGAAGTTCTGGCGCGATCACGCCTCCTATCCCTATCAGAGCCACGATCTGTGGTTTCTCACCGAGAACCAGCGCTGGGGCATGATGGCCCAGGACCTCGACACCAAGGCGATCATCGCCAAGGTCAATCGCGAGGACCTGTGGCGCGAGGCGGCCAAGGCGATCGGCGTCGCCGACAAGGACATGCCGACCGGCACGTCGCGCGGCAAGGAAACCTTCTTCGACGGCAAGGTGTTCGATCCGGCCGATCCGAAGGCCTACCTCGCCAGCCTGCAGATCCGGAAGGTGGCGTGATGTCAGCAGCAACTGCTCGAGCCACGACCGCCGCCACCGTCGCGCCCGGTCCCGTGCCGGGGGCGACGGCGGAGATCGTCGCCTTCCGCCCCCCGATGCGGCCCGCGCTCCAGCGGGCCGGCGAGATGGCGCGTCATTTCGCAGGCGTCGTCCTGCCGCCGCTCATCGTGATCGGGCTCACCCTCTTCGTCTGGCAGCTTCTCTGCTCGGAGCCCGGCGCGCGTCTGCCGCCGCCCACCAAGGTCGTATCGGACGCCTGGGACTTCATCGTCGACCCGTTCTACGACAACGGCGGCATCGACAAGGGCGCCTTCTGGCAGATCTCGAAGAGTCTCGGTCGCGTCGGCATCGGCTTCAGCTTCGCCGCCGTCGTGGGCATCGCGCTCGGTGTGTTGATCGGCCAGAGCACTTGGGCGATGCGCGGCCTCGACCCGATCTTCCAGGTCCTGCGCACCGTGCCGCCGCTCGCCTGGCTGCCGCTGTCGCTGGCCGGCTTCCGCGACTCGCATCCCTCGGCGCTGTTCGTGATCTTCATCACCTCGATCTGGCCGATCATCATCAACACTTCGGTGGGCGTGCGGAACATCCCGCAGGACTATCGCAACGTCGCGGCGGTGATCCGGCTCTCCTGGTGGGAGGTCTTTTACAAGATCACCCTGCCGGCAACCGTGCCCTACATCTTCACCGGCCTGCGCATCGGCATCGGCCTCTCCTGGCTCGCCATCGTGGCGGCCGAGATGCTGATCGGCGGCGTCGGCATCGGCTTCTTCATCTGGGACGCGTGGAACAGCTCGCGCATCTCCGACATCATCGTGGCGCTGGTCTATATCGGCATCGTCGGCTTCCTGCTCGACAAGCTGATCGCCACGATCGGGCACTTCGTCTCGCACGGCGTCGCAGCGCAGTAAGGAGGACCGGTCATGCATCCCTACCTCAAGTTCGAGCAGATCGGCATGAGCTTCCGCCGCGGCCAGGTGGCGTCGGAAGTGCTGCGCGACATCGACCTCGTCATCGACAAGGGCGAGTTCGTCTGCCTGATCGGCCACTCCGGCTGCGGCAAGTCCACCCTGCTCAACATCCTGGG
>CAYRBQ010000434.1:0-4041 GCA_964422305.1 uncultured Reyranella sp.
GCCGGCAGCCCCTGGCGCCGCGCGTGCTCGACGTCGGCGCCCATGTCCGTGCGCTTTCCAAGCTGATCGACCGCACGATCGGCGAACGAATCACCGTCGAGCTCGATATCCCCGACGACCTGTGGCGCGTCACCGTCGACGGAGCCCAGCTCGATAGCGCCCTAGTCAACTTGGCGAACAATGCCCGCGACGCCATGCCGGAGGGCGGTGGCCTGCGCATCTCGGCGCGCAATGTCTCGACGCCGGACGGCGATCGCGTGCTGATCGAGGTGGCCGACGACGGCGTCGGCATGGACGCCGCGACGCAGGCCAAGGCTTTCGAGCCGTTCTTCTCGACCAAGCCGGCCGGCCACGGCACGGGCCTCGGCCTGAGCATGGTGCACGGCTTCGTGCACCAGTCGGGCGGCACGATCGCCATCGAGAGCCGCCCCGGCCGCGGCACCATCGTGCGCCTGTTCCTGCCGCGCGTGCAGACGGTGGACGAGGAGGCCGCTCACGGCATGGGTACGTCCCGGCTGAACGGCGGCAGCGAGCGCATCCTGGTGGTCGAGGACAACGACCATGTGCGCGAGACGGTGGCCGGACAGCTCCGCTCGCTGGGCTACCGCATCGTCGAGGCGGAGTGCGGCGACGAGGCGCTGCGGCTGCTCGAGAGCGATAGTGCGGCGTTCGACCTGGTGCTGAGCGACATGGTGATGCCCGGCCGGATCGACGGCGGCGAGCTGGCTCGGCAGGTCGGCGAACGCTGGCCCGGCCTCGCCGTGCTGCTGACGTCCGGCTTCGCCGGAGACCCCGCCACCTGGAACACGATCCACGTGCCCGTCCTGCGCAAGCCCTATCGCAAGGTCGAGCTCGCGCGTGCGGTCCGCGCGGTGCTGGTGGGGGAAACCGAGATCTAGCGGAAGTCGAAATCTAGCGGGCGGGCGGCGCGAGCGTGATCGTGCCGAGCGCGGTGCGGGCCGTCTCGGCGCGCGTGCCGGCGATCTCGATGTAGCCCAGCTTCTGCCAGGTCTCGACGAAGTTGCGCGCCCACGGCGAGAGCATGTTGCCCGACTGGCCGAGCGGCATGGCGAAGCGGCTGTTGTCGAGGTCGCCGAAGTCGTAGATGCCGCGATAGCCGGCGCCATGGACTGCGTCGAACGGCCTGCTGCCGCGGAACGACGGCGTCGCGCGGTTGAGCGTCTGGCCGCCGCCGTCGGAGGGGAAACGCACCGAGGCTATGTCGCGCAGCAGCGGCACCTGGTCGAACAGCGGGTGACGGTGCGCCGCGAGATGCTCGCGGCCCCACTGCCAGGTCGACATGTCGCTGCCGTGCCGGCGCGAAATCCAGTCGAGCGCCCGGTCGAGGGCGGTTGCGATCTGGTCCTCGCAGGTCTCCGTCTGCTTCGTGCCGCCGTCGTCGCACCATCCCGGCTTGTCGCGCAGAATGCGGATCATCAGCGGCACGTTGGGGTGGGCCATCGGATCGTAGAGCTCGCTGCCCAGCTCGTCGGCCAGCAGCATGCGCTGCAGCTCGGCGATCCAGGCATTGTAGATCAGCGGCTCGGGCCGGCTCGCCAGCATGAACATGTTCCAGCGCGCGAGCATCGCGTGCACCTGCGCGGCGCGGGCGTTGCGCGGCCTGCCCTTGAGCAGCCACGGCAGCATGTCGGCGGCGTCGAGCGAGAGGTTGTCGGCCTGCATCACGATCATGCCGTACACCGGATGACGCTCGACCTCGCGCAGGAGCTGATCGGCCCGCCGTTGCCGGTAGGGCTCGGCCCAGTCCCGGCTGATGAAATGGCGGTAGTCGTCCGGCACAAGCCGGGCATTGGCGTTGACGATCAGCCCGCCCCCCGGATTGTAGACGCGCGGCAAATCGTCGAACGGAACGAAGCCCGCCCAGTCGTACTCCCCGGTCCAGCCGGGCACCGGCATCGAGCCGTCGCCCTTGCGACGGATCGGCACCTTGGCCGGCGAGATCAGGCCGATGTTGCCGCTGGTGTCGGCGTAGACGATGTTCTGCATCGGCGTGCCGATGCGACGCGCAGCGGCGAGGAACTCCTCCCAGTTCTGCGCCAGGCCGAGCCGCCCGAAGCCCTCCGCCGAGGTATCGGAACCGTCGAGCGCGGTGGCCTGCAGGGCGAGCACATGCCCCTGCGGCGTCAGCTTGTCGGTCTGGCGGACGAAGTCGTCTATCACCACGCCGTGACGTGTCTCGCGGACGCGCAAGGTGACAGGATCGCCCCAGGCGACGTTGATCGTCTCCTCGCGCACGCCGAAGGAGCGCGGGCCGTCCGGCGTGATGTATCGGTTGGGATCCGTCGGATCGATGCGTTCGACGAACAGGTCCTGGCTGTCGAGGTTGGTGGTGGTGAAGCCCCAGCCGACCGTGCCGTTGTGGCCGAGCACCACGACCGGCGAGCCGGGCGAGGTGGCGCCGCGGATGTCGAAGCCCGGCCCGACCAGGCGGGCGAGATACCAGACGCCGGGAAAGGAGAAGCCGAGATGCGGGTCGTTGGCGAGCAGCGGCCGGCCCGACACGGTGCGGGTGCCCGACAGCACCCATTCGTTCGAGGCCTCGCGCTTGCGGACCGCGTCGATGTCGGTGCCGCGGTAGAGGCGGTCGAGATCGATGTCCTTGACCGCTGACATGACCAGCGACAGCGTCGAATCCTTGCTGTCTCCGGCCGGCTCGATCAGGAACCTGACGCCGTCCTCGCCGATCTTCTGCGCCAGTCGCAGGCGCAGAAGCTCGGCGCGCCAGTTGCCGTCGAGGCCGAGCGCCATCAGCTTGGCCCAGACGAGCGAGTCGGCGGGACGCCACGGCTCTGGCTTGTAGCGTCCGCCCGACAGCAGCTTGACCAGCGTGAGCTCCAGCCCGAACTGCTGGTCGTCGTCGGATATCCAGGCGTTGACGCCGGCGGCGTAGGCCTCGAGGCGGGCGCGCATGGCCGGCGAGAGCGCGTTCACGCTCTCGGACGCCTTCCGATAGACGCCGAGGCCGCGCATCGTGCGGTCGCTGTCGACCAAGCCGCTGCCGATCAGGCGGGCCGGCACCAGCTCGGCCAGCCTTCCCTGGCCGACGCGGCGCAGCAGCTCCATCTGCCAGAAGCGATCCTGCGCATGCACGTAACCCAGCGCGAACGAAGCGTCCTCGAGCGAGCCCGCGATGATGTGGGGCACCGCGTTCTTGTCGCGCAGGATCTCGACCGGTGCCTTGAGGCCCGCTGCAGTGAGCTGGCCGCTGTAGGAGGGCAGCGAGCCGCGAACGTGGAAGTAGGTGCCGACGAGGAAGACTGTGAGGGCCAGCGCCGTGCCGACCAGGACCTTGCCCAGTCCGGCGGCGATGCGGAGCGGCAGCCGCACGACGTTCAGCCGCCGACGTAGGCGAGGATGGCCTGGCGATCGCCGTCGAGGTCGGGCGCGGCGCGCCGCGTCTTCGGATCCTCGAAGGCCGTCATCTTGAGCGGGTTTCCGGCGAGCTTCAGCGTGCCGCCGCTGCCGTCGGGCACCTCGACCAGCATGTTGCGCGCGGCGACCTGCGGATGGGCGATCGCCTGCTGCACGTTGTTGATCGGCCCGCACGGCACGCCGCCCTTGGAGACGACGGCGATCCAGTGGTCGGTGGTGTTCGTCTTCAGCACCGACTCGATCTCGTGCTTCAGCTTCTTCTGGGCCTTCTGGCGGAGCGCGTTCGACTTGTAGGCGGGGTCGGTCGCCATGTCGGAGCGACCGAGGGCCTCGCACATCTTGATGAACAGGCTGTCGTTGCCCGCGGCGATGATCATCGAGCCGTCGGAGGTGGCGAAGGCCTCGAAGGGCGTGATGGTCGGGTGGCGCGCGCCGAGCGGGCCGGGGATCTCCTTCTCGACCGTGTAGCGCATGATCGCGTTCTCGAGCAGCGCGAGCTGGCAGTCGAACATCGCAATGTCGACCTTGGGGGAGTCACCGGTCTTGAGGCGGTGGACCAGCGCGGCATTGACGGCGACGGCAGTGTAGAGGCCGGCGCCGATGTCGCCGATCGACATGCCGACGCGGGAGGGCGGCTGGCCCTCGTTG
>CAYRBQ010000435.1:0-3999 GCA_964422305.1 uncultured Reyranella sp.
CCTGGAAGACGTCGAGGATCTCAAGACCGACCTGGCCGAGGGCTTCGACCGCCTGAACCGCGCTCACAACGCGTGACGAGCGTCGCGATCGGCGTCATCGGCGCCGGCATCATGGGCGAGCGATTGCTGAACGCGATCGTTCGCCAGGATCCCGCTCTCGTCCGCGCCTGCGGCATCTGGGATCCGTCCGCCGATGCCATGCAGCGCATGGCGAAGGCCTTCCCGCTGGTCCCGCGGATGGCTGATGCCGCGTCGGTCATCGCCGCCAGCGACTGCCTCTACGTCGCCTCCCCGCCCGCCTCGCACCTCGGCCACGCACGGGCCGCCCTCGCGGCCGGCAAGAGCTTCTTCGGCGAGAAGCCGCTCGCCGTCGACGTCGCCGACGCCCGCGCGTTCGTGGCGCAGGCGGGAGCCAAGGGCGCCGTGAACTTCCCCTTCGCTTCCTCGCCCGCCGTTGCGGCGATCAAGGGCTGGATCGACGGCGGCGCGGTCGGTACGCCGCAACGGATCACCATAGAGGTCGCCTTCAAGACCTGGCCGCGCCCCTGGCAGGCCGATGCCGTGGCCTGGCTCGACAAGCCGGCACAAGGCGGCTTCACGCGCGAGGTCGTCTCGCACTTCCTGTTCCTCTCGCGCCGGCTCTGCGGACCGCTGAAGGACGTGAGCGGCAAGGCGTCATTTCCCGAGGCCGGCAAGTCGGAGCGCCGCATCGCGGCGACCTTGCGGGCGGGCTCCTTGCCCGTAACGCTCACCGGTGCGGTCGGCGAGACCGCGAAGGACGATCACAACATCTGGATGCTGGAGGGCGACAAGGGCGCCGTGCGGCTCTGCGACTGGTCGATCGCCGAACGCCGCATGCCGGACGGCTCCTGGCAGCCCGCGCCCGACGCGCTCCCGCAAGAACAGGCCCGCCCGCTCGCCCTGAAGCGCCAGCTCGAAGGCGTCTCCCGCCTCGCGCGCGGCGAGCCGCATCACCTTGCCACCCTGGACGAAGCCTTCAACGTCCAGGAGATCGTCGAAGCCATCCTCACCGCTCAATAGCTCTCCTCCCTCGTCTGCGGGGGAGGAGAAGCTTCAAGATTTGCGGCAATCCCCGCAGACGCCCGTCACTTCGAGGGTCATGTCGCGCGCGGTGAAGCCGCGGCGGGCGGCACTCGTGGAGATCGTCTCCGACAGTGCCTCGCCGTCCAGCTCCTCGGCGTTGCCGCACTCGCTGCAGATCAGGAAGAAGCCGCGATGGCTCTCGCCGGGATGGTTGCAGCCCACGAAGGCGTTCATGCGCTCGATGCGGTGGATCAGGCCGTTCTCGATCAGGAAATCGAGGGCGCGGTAGACGGTGGGCGGCGCCGAGCCCAGCTCCTCGTTGCGCAGGCTGTCGAGCAGCGCATAGGCGCCGACCGGCTTGTGGCTCGACCAGACCAGCTCAAGCACGCGGCGGCGCAGCGGCGTGAAACGCAGGTCCTTGGCCGCGCAGAGCCGTTCGGCCGCGGCCAGGGCATCCTCGACGCAATGATCGTGATCGTGGGTGTGCCCGACGGCTTTGGCCGCTTTCTTCACGGAAATCCCGATTTGCCAAGCAAGTTGGCGGCGATTATACGCGCCGTTCCTTCCGGAGGCCAAGGCAGCCATGCCGACGACTTATCAACGCCCCGAGATCGATGCCGCCGTCGCGGCCATCAAGTTCGACGCCCAGGGGCTCGTGCCCGCCATCGCCCAGCAGCACGACACCGGCGAAGTGCTGATGATGGCGTGGATGGACCGCGACGCCGTCGCCGAAACCATGCGCACGGGCCGTGTCTGTTACTGGTCGCGCTCGCGCAAGGGCCCGTGGCGCAAGGGCGACACGTCGGGGCATATCCAGACGCTGGTCGACCTGCGCGTCGACTGCGACGGCGACACCCTCCTCGTGCTGGTCGACCAGACCGGCGTCGCCTGCCATACCGGCCGGCACAACTGCTTCTTCCGCGCGATCCGCGGCGGTGCGCTGAGCGAGATCGCGCCCGTCATCGTCGACATGCAGGGAAAGGACTGACTCTTGGACAAGCGTAGCGTTTCCCGCCGTTCCTTCCTCGCCGCCGCTCTCCTCCTGCCGCTCGCCGCCTGCGACCGGAACATGTTCGGGCCGCGCACCACCCACACCCTGTCGCCGCGCGGCGACCGGCTGGTGCGGATGATCCAGAACACCGGCAAGGACAACATGATGGCGCCCGAGGCGCTGGCGCTGATGGGCATCACCAACGAGGGCCGCGACATCCCGGTCCGCCAGCTCTCCGGCGAGAATGCCAGCGGCCGCTTCGTGGTGAGCCTCGTGAACATCCGCAAGATCCACGAGTTCGTCTTCCACCGCAAACAGGGCGACGTGCTGATCCTGCATTCGAGCGACACCCGCTTCGCCCGCCTGACGAGCGTGCGCTATCCGCGCAACGGCAAGCCGTCGGTGATCACCGACGTGGCCTTCGCCGAGAACGACTTCCAGCAGCAGGTCGCCTTCTGGATGGATCGCATTCCGGGCCGCTGACCTCTTCCGGACCGCGAGCTTCCAGCTCACTCATGAATCAGAGGCGAGCCAGAGGCTCGCGGTCCGCAAGACGAAGAAGTAGTATGACAGTGCGATGACAGTCGCCGTCACACCTTCCTCTCCGGCCGCACGACGCACGCTCACCGTCTGCGGCGGGGCGCACGCCCTGCACGACGGCTTCACCGATCTCCTGAACGTCCTCTATCCGCTGCTGCAGGCGCAGTTCGGCCTCAGCTACGCCGCGATCGGCGCCCTGAAGACCGTCTACTCCGGTGCCATGGCGGTGGGCCAGATCCCGTCGGGCATGCTGGCCGAACGGTTCGGCGGCGTGCGCGTGCTGGCGCTCGGCACCGGCCTGATCGCCGTCGGCTACTGCCTGGCGGGCTTCACCGGCTCGCTGTGGGGCGTGATCGCGGGCCTGTTGCTCGCCGGCCTCGGCGGCAGTACCCAGCATCCCATCGCCTCGAGCCTCGTCGCAGCCGCCTATCACGGCGGCCGTTCGCGTACCGCGCTCGGCACCTACAATTTCAGTGGCGACGTCGGAAAGGTCGCCCTGCCCGCCTTGTTCGCCCTCGTCGCCGCCTCGCTCGGCTGGCAGCAGACCATGGTCGTGATGGCGGCCGTCGCGGTGCTGGGCGCCACCATCATCCTGACCACGCTGAAGCCCATCGTGACGCACGGCACGGCCGAGCCCGCCAGGAACGTCGCGGGCCAGGACCGGCCATGGGCCTACTGGCTGCTGTTCTCGATCCACATCGCCGACGATCTCGTCCGCACCGGCTTCCTGATCTTCCTGCCCTTCCTCCTGCGCGACAAAGGCGCGGACCTGCCGACCATCGGCCTCGGCCTGTCGCTGCTGTTCGCTGGCGGCGCCACGGGCAAGCTGGTCATGGGCTGGGTCGGCCTGAAGCTCGGCGTCGTGCCCTCGGTGATCCTCACCGAGGTGGCGACGACGGTGCTGATCCTGGCCGCGCTGCCGCTGCAGCTCGACCTCGCGCTCGTCCTGCTGCCGGCCATCGGCCTGATGCTGAACGGCACCTCGTCGGTGCTCTACGGCACGGTGCCGGAGTTCGTGAGCCCGGAGCGGCGCACCCGCGCCTTCGCGATCTTCTACACCGGCGGCTCGGTCGCCGGCGCCACCGGCCCGCTGCTGTTCGGCCTGCTGGGCGACCGGATCGGCCTCACGACCGCGCTCGCCGTCGTGGCCTGCGTGGCGCTCACGACGGTGCCCATGGTGTGGGCCCTGCGGCCGGCCTTCCATGGCATGCCCAACGAGGCGTCCTGACATCGGGAAACGGCGTGATCGCAACAGCGTCGATTTCAGCTCTCCGCACGCCGAAGAGCCAATGATTTCAATCGAATAGGCGCGCACAAGTGCACACCTGAACGGGACATTTTCTGTGCACCCGGTTGTCGCACAGAAGCCTCCGAGCCTTATTCCATAAGGCTTTTTCCTTTGTCGTCTCGTCGTTCGGTTGCTA
>CAYRBQ010000436.1:0-3994 GCA_964422305.1 uncultured Reyranella sp.
GCGCACCATGCGCAACACCAGCCGCGTCTACGGCAACTCGATCGCCAAGAAGGCGATCGAGATGGAAGGCGAAGGCAAGACGATCCAGGAGATCGGCCCGTTCGTCGCCGGCGCCAAGGGCAAGGTGGTCTACGAGACCGGCGACCTCGAGCACGGTATCTGGTCGGCGGGCACCTGCATGGGCCTGATCAACGACATCCCGACCTGCAAGGAGCTTGTCGAGCGCATCGTGGGCGAGGCCGAGGCGATGATCCGCGGGCGGCTGTCAAAGGCGATCGCGGCTTAGGCCACGCGGCGCTTCCACCATCGCCAGGCGAGGCCGAACAGCGGCGGCAGCAGGCAGCCCGCCGCGACCGGAATGGCGACCGCGGCGCCGAAGCACTGCCAGCCGCGCCGGATGCCGGCGAGGCATTCCCAGTCGACGGCCATGAAGCCCAGCGACAGGAGCATGATGGGGTTGGCGAGCACCGCCGCCAGCCAGAGCTTCCAGCCTGGCGCCTCGGTGCCCGGCCGCCACTGGCAGACGAGCGAACTCACCACCACCCCCAGGACGAATACGCCCACCATCTTCAGGGCCGACAGCGCATCCGGCAGGAACATGCCTGCGCCGCCGCTCACAACGACGGCGCCGATCAGGTGTCCCAGGGTGAAGGGATGAACTCGCAGCATGGCCTCATGGGGCGATCAGGCGGGCGACTGCTTCCGGATGGCTATCCAGCATGCCGTGGTTGGCACCGGCAAGCGATTCCATGCGGCCGTCGGGCACCAGCTTCATCAGCCCGCGGCCGATCGCCCGCACCACGTCGGGACTCTTGTCGCCCGTGGCCACCACGACCGGCGCCACGAGGCGCCGGAGCTGGGCTTCGGTGGCGACGTCGTTGAAGCTCGACCTCACGTCGAGCGCATTGCGGGCTGCATTGGCGTCGAGATAGCTGCGCACCGGACCGGGCATGCGGGCGAACGCGCCGCTGCCGAACCAGTAGTCGATCATCAGCCGCACCACGCCCGGTTCGGCCGCGAGCGCGCGGCCGGCATAGTCCTCGAAGTGCGCCACCGCCGGATCGAGCGCTGCCTTGTCGCCGGTGAGATGCAGCGCGCGGAAGAAGACCGGTTCGAACAGAGCGAGACGGCCGACCGTGCCGGCCTTCGCCTGCAGCGCGGCCTGGATCGCCACGACACCGCCGTAAGAATGGCCCGCGAGCCGCACCGCCGCCCCACAGCTCTCGACGAGCCGCGCCACTGCCGCGCCCATCAAGGCGGCACGGCCGGTCGGCGCATCGGGCACGCCGTCGGAGCTGCCGTAGCCCGGCAGGTCGACCGCCAGCACGCGGAAGCGATCGCTGAGATGCGGCGTCACGCGGCCCCAGGACCGGCTGTCGGCCGGCGAGCCGTGGACCAGCACCACGGGCGGGCCGCTGCCCTCCTCGCGATAGCTGAGCTTCTTGCCGTCCGGCAGCGCGATCTCTGGCACGTCACTTCCCTCCCAGCACCATCAACGTCGAGGTCCCGTGCGCCAGGACCTTGCCGTCCTGCGACAGCACGCGGCCCTCGCAACTGATCACCTGTCGCCCCTGCGCCACGGCGCGCGCCTCGGCGCGCACGCGGCCAGTGTCGCGGGTGATCGGCCGCGAGAAATTGCCCTTGGTCTCGATGGTCACGTAGCCCGTGCCGGCCGGCAGCAACGAATGGCCCGCGCAGCCCGTCACGCTGTCGAGCAGGGTGAGCGCCCAGCCGCCGTGCACGCTGCCCATGGGATTGAGCAGATGCCGGCCGGGCTCGCCTTCGAATGCGGCGAAGCCGTCGCCCACTTCGGTGATCCAGAAGCTCATGGTTTCGGAGATTGGTGCCTGCGGCAGCTCACCGTCGATGATCGACTGGAGGATTTCCTTGCCCGATCGACCGGATATCTCGTCCGGCCGGGCCAGCCCGTAGCGATGGTCCGTCATTTCGGCCTTCCCATGTAGATACATTAGATGTATATACATACCTACATGACCAAGAAGGCACAAGCCCCCAAATCGCTGCGCGCCGATGCCCGGACGGCGCTGGAGAGCTGCGCCGGCTGGAACGCCCGGCTGGCGGCGCGGCGCATCACCCAGTTCCTCGAAAGCCGCCTCGAAGGCTCGGGCGTCAGTCTCGCCCAATTCGGCCTGATGGCCGAGATCGCGGCGGCGGCCGACGACACGATCACCGCCCTGGCGGCCCGCATGGGCCTCGACCAGTCGACCCTCTCGCGCACGCTGCGGACCCTCGAAGCCGACGGCCTGGTCGAGATCGCCGTCGCCGACTCCGACCAGCGCCGCAAGCTCGTCTGGCTCACGGAGAAGGGCGCGCGTCGCCTCGAGACCGCACTCGCCGCCTGGCGGCAGGCCCACCTCGAGCTGGGCAAGGTGGTCTCGGTCGGCAACGTCTACCGGCTGGCCGAAGAGAGCGCGAAGCTATGACGCCCAACTCCGCCGCCCTGCTCGACAGCCGCACCGCCTGGGTGACCGCCACCGCGGCGCTGGCGATCCTGACGCTCTGCTACGGCGCGCCGCTTGTGTCGGTGGTCGCCATGAAGCCGATCGCGGCCGAACTCGGCACCTCGCGCTCCGGTCCCGCCGGCGCGGGCTCGATCGTCTATATCGGCGCGGCGTTCGGCGGCATCGCCGCAGGCTGGCTCGCCGGCAAGCTCGGCGTCCGGCGCGTGGTGATGTTCGGCGCCTCGATGGTGGCGGCCGGCCTCGCCCTCTCGGCCTCGGGCGGCATACTCGAGCTCTACGCCGGGCACGGCGTGCTGATGGGCCTGTTCGGCACCGCCTGCATGTTCTCGCCGCTCATCACCTATGTGAGCCGGTGGTTCGAGCGCCGTCGCGGTGCGGCCGTCGCGCTGATCTCGTCGGGCCAGTCGGTCGCCGGTGCGATCTGGCCGCCGCTGCTGCAGCTCGGCGTCGACGCCGTGGGCTGGCGCATGACGATGCTGCTGTTCGCGGGCCTCGTCATCGTCGCCGTGGCGGCGTTGACGATCGTCTTCCTGCATCCACCGCCGGAGGAGTCCGCAGCGGCGGTCAGCGCCGCCGACCGACCGCAATCGAGCGGTGACGTGCTCGGCATGCCGCGCAACAGGCTGATGATCCTGCTCATGGCCGCGGTGTTCTGCTGCTGCGTGCCCATGGCGGTGCCGATGCATCATGTCCCCGCCTTCTGCAGCGACCTCGGCATGACGCCGCAATACGGCGCCGCCATGCTGTCGGTGCTGCTGGGCTGCGCCTTCGTGGCGCGGCAGTTCTGGGGCTGGGTCGCCGACCGCATCGGCGGCCTGCAGACCCTGCTATGGGCGTCACTCGTCCAGGCGACAGCCCTCGCGGGCTTCCTCCTGACCAAGGACCATGCCGGCCTGTTCGCCGTCTCCGCCGTCTTCGGCATCGGCCTGTCCGGACTGTTGCCGGCCTACGTCATCGCGATCCGCGAATACTATCCCGTCGACGAAGCCAACTGGCGCATCCCCACGGTGCTGTTCGCGGGCCTGCTCGGCATGGCGACCGGCGGCTGGGGGGCCGGCTTCCTTTACGACGCATTCGCCGACTACCTGCTGGCCTTCGCGACCGGCATGGCGTTCAACCTCGCGAACCTCGTCGTCCTGCTGTTCCTGGTCTCGCGCACTCACACCAGGTTGATGCGGCAGCCACAGACCTCGACCTGAGCCGGGCCGCGCTTGCGGTTGCGCTTGTCGGCCGCCGCCAGCACGCGCTGGCGGTCCACCACCTTCACGTCGTAAGCGGACACGCCCGGCCCGCGGCCATCGACGATCGGCACGAACCGGATCTGCGAGCCGTCGAGGCGGATGATGTTGTCCTTCGCCGGTCGGCCCAGGATCCCGGCCCAGGTCGCTGCCGCCTTGTCGGGATCGTCGTGCTGGATCTCCACGCCCGCCAGCCCGTTGGTCACGTCGGAGCGCGCGTGCTTCAGCCAGTCCTTCTCGGCCGGCGGCCACCACAGCGCCGGATCGACGCCC
>CAYRBQ010000437.1:0-3967 GCA_964422305.1 uncultured Reyranella sp.
AGGTGGCCGCGCTGGCCGCTGGTGCCGTGGGTTGTCTGCCGCGCGTGGCGGAGCTGTTCGAGGCGCGCAAGCCCAAGGATTTCGCGATCATCTGCGACATCCCGGGCCGCATCGAGTTCGGCAAGGACTACAAGAACAAGCGCCGCGTGCTCATCGTGCCGGAAGGCGAGGGCGCGGAGCCTGTCGAGTACCTGATCCCGAAGACCAAGCGCATCGCCGTCCAGGAAGGCGACTTCGTGGAGCGCGGCGATCTGCTGATCGACGGCAACCCGGTGCCGCACGACATCCTGCGCGTGCTCGGCATCGAGAAGCTGGCCGAGTATCTCGTCAACGAGATCCAGGAGGTCTATCGACTCCAGGGCGTGAAGATCAACGACAAGCACATCGAGACGATCGCGCGTCAGATGCTGCAGAAGGTCGAGATCACGGAGGCCGGCGATTCGACCTTCCTGATCGGCGAGCAGGTCGACAAGCAGGAGTACGAGCTCGAGAACGCCAAGCTCCTGGCCGAGAAGCTGAAGCCCGCCAAGGCCGATCCGGTCCTGCTGGGCATCACCAAGGCGAGCCTGCAGACCAAGTCGTTCATCTCGGCGGCCTCCTTCCAGGAGACCACCCGCGTGCTGACCGAGGCGGCCGTGTCGGGCCGCGTCGATACCCTGCAGGGCCTGAAGGAGAACGTGATCGTCGGCCGCCTGATCCCGGCGGGTACCGGCGGCGTCGTGAACCGCCTCAAGGCCATCGCCGCCCAGCGCGACCGGGCGATCCTGGCCGCCGGCGCCGACGGCGAGGACCAGCCGGTCCCGACCCTGGAAGAGGAGCGCGCGGCGGACTGATCGCCGCCCCGCACCGAAGAAACGAAGGCCGTCGCCGCAAGCGACGGCCTTTTTCTTACGCCGCTTGGCGGACGGCCCAGTCCTTCTGCATCAGCAGCCAGACCATCTGCGAGCCGCGGCCTTCGACATAGTCGCCGATCAGCAAGTCGACCAGGCGGGCGCCCTGCTTCTCCTTGATACGGCGCGAGCCATGGTTGTCCTGGGCGTTGGTCAGCCACAGATGCTCCCAGCCCAGCTTGTTGAAGGCATAGGCGGTGACGCGCTCGGCCGCTTCGCTCATCAGGCCGCGGCCCTGAAACTCCGGATCGAGCCAGAAGCCGCGCTGGCTGCGGCTGATCCCGTCGTCCGGCCACAGGCTGATGATGCCGATAAGGTCGGCCGGGCCGGACTTCGGGATGATCGCCCAGTGGGACTTCTCGCCCCGGGCCATCTCCTCCAGGCAACCCGCCACATAAGTGGCGGCGCCGTCGGCCGGATAGGGCCAGGGAATCTTGGCGTCGAGCCAGCGCACGACCTCCCAGCGCGGGAAGCGGCGCTGGATGACGGGGGCGTCCTTGGTCCGCACCGGGCGCAGGGCGAGGCGCGGCGTGTGGAGCACCGGGGTCGGCGGCATCAGATGGCTGGGTGGCATCTCGGTCTCGCTTCCGTTGGCCGGGGAAGGCGGGACCCGTTGCGCTGACCCCGGCCTTCGCGGCGGGGTCAGGTTCTGAAGTCGGGTTCTAGATCAGATGAACGCGCACGACTTCGCCTGCCCCAAAGTTTCCTTTGGTAGCCGAGGTCGGACGGCGGTTGATCTGGCGCAACATGGTGACGCACATAGCGCAGACGGCGCGCGAAGTAAACTTGTGGCGATATCGGGGCGTGCCTACCAGATGTGGTTGATAGATTCTTGCGCTGGCCGATGACGCCGAGTCAGGAACGAGTCGACTCCGGCAGGGCGGGAATAACCAACGAAATCAAAGCGGAAACCCGCGCAGCGTGCTTGACCTGCAGATAACGCGGCCATATAAGCGCGCCACCTCGCCGGGGGGCTGGTAGTTGGCCAAAAGCCAAGACGCAGCCTGACGTCGAGGACCGCTACAAGTCGGGCCATTCGGCCGCAAAGCTTTTTCCTCGCGCGGGGCTGCGCTCTTGCCGCCATGCCCGCGCATTCGCTTTGCGCCAGTCGGCCGATGTCGGGCGGAACCGAGACGGCGTTAAGGAACCGGAAATCGATGCCGACTATCAATCAGCTGATTCGCAAGCAGCGCCACGGACTCAAGTCGCACAACAAGGTGCCGGCGCTGCAGGCCTGCCCGCAGAAGCGCGGCGTTTGCACCCGCGTCTACACGACGACGCCGAAGAAGCCGAACTCGGCGCTGCGCAAGGTCGCCAAGGTTCGCCTCACCAACGCCTACGAGGTGGTGAGCTACATCCCCGGTGAGGGCCACAATCTCCAGGAGCACTCGGTCGTCATGATCCGCGGTGGCCGCGTGAAGGACCTTCCGGGCGTTCGCTATCACATCATTCGCGGCACCCTCGATACGCAGGGCGTCAAGGACCGCAAACAGCGCCGTTCGAAGTACGGCGCCAAGCGTCCCAAGTAAGGCGCGGAGGAATACATGTCCCGTCGTCGCGCAGCCGAGAAGCGTGAAGTCCTGCCGGACGCCAAGTTCGGCGATGTCGTTCTCTCGAAGTTCATGAACACGCTCATGGAGCGTGGCAAGAAGTCGGTCGCCGAGCACATCGTGTACGGCGCGCTCGACGAGGTCGAGGCCAAGCTCAAGCAGGATCCGGTCCCCGCCTTCCACGAGGCGCTGGAGAACGTGAAGCCGGCCGTCGAGGTCCGCTCGCGCCGCGTCGGCGGCGCCACCTACCAGGTTCCTGTCGAGGTCCGCCCTGAGCGCCGCCAGGCGCTGGCCATCCGCTGGATCATCCAGGCGGCGCGCGACCGCGCCGGTCACAGCATGCAGGAGAAGCTCTCGGCGGAGCTGCTCGACGCGTTCAACCGCCGCGGCAATGCCGTGAAGAAGCGCGAGGACACCCACAAGATGGCCGACGCCAACAAGGCGTTCGCGCATTACCGCTGGTAAGCGTCCTCCAGGCCCCTCTCCAAGAAAGCCCCCTCCATGGCTCGCACCACTCCCATCGCGCACTACCGCAACATCGGTATCATGGCGCATATCGACGCCGGCAAGACGACGACGACCGAGCGCATCCTCTACTACACCGGCAAGTCGCATAAGATCGGCGAAGTCCACGACGGCGCCGCGACGATGGACTGGATGGAGCAGGAGCAGGAGCGCGGCATCACGATCACGTCCGCCGCGACGACCTGCTTCTGGAAGGTCGAGTCGGGACCGTACAAGGACATCAGCTACCGCGTGAACATCATCGACACGCCGGGCCACGTCGACTTCACGATCGAGGTCGAGCGTTCGCTGCGGGTGCTCGACGGCGCGGTCTGCGTGTTCGACTCCGTCGCCGGCGTCGAGCCGCAGTCGGAGACGGTGTGGCGCCAGGCCGACAAGTACGGCGTGCCGCGCATCTGCTTCGTCAACAAGATGGATCGCACGGGCGCCAACTTCTATCGCACCGTCGACATGATCGTGGACCGTCTCGGCTCCAAGCCGCTCGTGACGCAGCTCCCGATCGGCTCCGAGGCCGAGTACAAGGGCCTGGTCGACCTCGTGTCGAACAAGGCGATCATCTGGCTGGAAGAGACGCTCGGCGCGAAGTTCGAGGTCGTCGAGATTCCGGCCGACATGAAGGAAAAGGCCGCGGAATACCGCACCAAGATGATCGAGATGGCCGTCGAGCAGGACGACGAGGCCATGACGAAGTACCTAGACGGCGAGGAGCCGGACTACGACACGCTGATCAAGTGCATCCGCAAGGGCACGATCTCCTACGCGTTCGTTCCCGTGCTGTGCGGTTCGGCGTTCAAGAACAAGGGCGTGCAGCCCATGCTCGACGCCGTCGTCAACTACCTGCCGGCGCCGATCGACGTGCCGGACGTCAAGGGCGTGAAGATGGGCTCGGACGAGCCGATCACCCTGCCGTCGAGCGACGACGCTCCGCTGTCGGCGCTGGCGTTCAAGATCATGACCGACCCGTTCGTGGGCTCGCTCACCTTCGCGCGCGTCTACTCGGGC
>CAYRBQ010000438.1:0-3961 GCA_964422305.1 uncultured Reyranella sp.
CCCGCCGAACGAGAGGGCCAGGATCGTCAGCACCGGCGCCAGCGCGTTGGAGAAGGCGTGGCGCCACAGCACGACGCGTTCCGACGCGCCCTTGGCCCGGGCGGTGCGGATATAGTCCTGGCGCAGCACCTCGATCATCGCGCCGCGCATGAAGCGCGTGTAGGAGGCGAGGGAGACCATCGTGAGCGTCAGCACGGGCAGGGCGAGGTGGCGGAGCTGCTGGGCGAGCGTGGTGCTCCACGGCGTGCCCGGCCGCACGTCGGCCATGCCGCCGGCCGGCAGCCAGCCGAGCTTGACGGCGAACAGGGTGATCAGCAGCAGCGCCAGCCAGAAGGCCGGGGCGGAGACGCCGGCGAAGCAGAGCAGGTTGATGAGATAGTCGGTGCGGCTGCGCGGATGGGCGGCGGCCCAGATGCCGAGCGGGAGCGCGATCGCCACCGAGAGCACGAAGGCGGTGCCGGCCAGCAGCAGCGTATTGAGAAGGCGCGGCCACAACACGGTGATCACCGACTGGCCGTAGGAGCGCGAGTAGCCGAAGTTTCCCTGCAGCGCCTGGCCGAGCCAGGTCGCGTAACGTTCCATCAGCGGCTTGTCGAGCCCGTAGGCAGCGCGCAGGCGAGCGGCATCCTCGCTGTTCATCGTCGGATCGGCCGACACCATGAGATCGATCGGATCGCCCGGCATCAGCCCGATCAGCAGGAAGACCACCAGGCTCATGATCGCCAGGGTCAGGGCCGTCTGGACGAGGCGCCCGACGAGATAGCGGCTCACTGGCTCTCCCAGCGCCAGCGCTCGATCCAGAGCGTCGAGCTGTTCAGCGTGCCGGTCGGCGTCACGCCCTTGAGCGGCTTGGGGATCACGAAGGGATCGACGCGGAAGAACAGGGGCAGCGCCGGCAGGTCGTCGGCGGCGAGCTTCTGGATCTCGGCGAAGTAGGCGCGGCGCTTGTCGACATCGAGCTCGCGCTCGGCGTCGTCCAGCGCCTTGTCCATCTGCGGGTTGGCGTAGCCCGGATAGTTCTGCCCGCTCCAGCCGTTCTCGGCGGTCGGGATCTCCTTCGAATGCAGCGAGGAGCGCGGCACGCCCTGCGGCCGCTGCACCCAGGCGTACATGCCGAGCCCGCCGTAGCTGCGGCGGTTCATCGCCTCGAAGAAGATGCGCGGCGGCTCCACCTTGATCCGGACCTCGATGCCGACCTGGCGGAGCTGGCTCTGGATCACCTGCGCCACCAGCTCGCGCACGCGGTTGCCGGCGGTCGTGCCCAGCTCGATCGACAGCCGCTCGCCCGCGGCATTGTGCCGGAAGTTGTTGCGCATCGTGGCGAAGCCCGCCTCGTCGAGCAGCTTGCGCGCGGAGGCGGGATCGTAGGCGTACTGCCGCGCTGCCGGGCTGAACATCGGGTCGAGCTCGCTGATGCCGCCATGGGCGATCGGCTGCTTGCCCTCGAACAGCTTGTCGGAGATCGCCTTGCGGTCGATCGCGAGCAGCATCGCCTGTCGCACGCGCCGGTCGGCCAGCAGCGGGTTGGAGAGGTTGACGTCGATATGCTCCCAGATCAGCGCCGGCTTGTAGACCACGTTGTACTTGGCGCCGTGCCGCTTCTCGAAGGCGATCGCCTGGTCGAGCGAGAGGCCGAGCTCGCCCAGCACATAGTCGACGCTGCCCGAGAGCAGGTTGGCTTCGAGCGCCGCGGTGTTCTCGATGATGCGGACCGTGATGCGCTTGAAGTGCGGCTTCTCGCCGGTCCAGGTCGGGTTGGGCTCGAGCGCGATGCGGCTGCCCGGCACGATCTCGACCAGCCTGTAAGGGCCGAAAGCGAGGGCGGGATTGGTCGACTGCGTGTCGTAGGCCGTCTTGTTGCGGTACTCGGCCGGATTGGCGTCGAAGATCGGCTTCTCGATATGGGCGGGCAGCAGCAGGAGCCCGATCGAATTGTAGTCGAAGGTGACCCGGTCGATCGTCATGGTGAAGCGACGGTCGTCCTTCACGTCGAGCTTGATCACGCGCTTGTAGCCTTCCGACGAGGCGACGCCCGACAACGGATGCTTGCCGACCTCGAGGGTGAAGGCGACGTCCTTGGCCGAGACCGGCGTGCCGTCGCCCCAGCGCATGTCGCGCAGCTCGACGTCGATCTCCATGCCCTTCTTGCCGTCGGGAAGGTCGATCACGCGGGCCTTGCCGTTCTCGATGGTCGGCAGCTCGGTGCAGACCAGGCAGACCAGCTTCCAGTCGGCGTCGTAGGCGGTGACGGGGCGGGCGGTCATGTTGGCGATCAGCGACTTCGCCAGCATCGAGCTGATGATCGGGTTCCAGGTGCCCGGCATCTGCGTCATGGCGAGCACCAGCTCGTCCTTGGCCCAGGCGCGGTTGGCGGCCGGGCCGCCGAGGATGCCGATTGTCAGGAGGGCAAAAAGAATGCGGCGGATCATGTCCGCCGCACCGTAGCAAAAGAGAGGTCTAGCGTCCCAGCATCGGGCGCGGCGCCGGCGGTCGGCCGCCGTGGTTGGCCGACCACTGCTCGGGCGCCTCCAGGAAGGCGCGCGTCTCGGCGAGGCCCTTCTCGTCGAAGAACTTGTGCTTCTGCGCCGCCTCCAGCGCGTCCCACCAGGTGGCGAGCGCGTGCAGCTTGACGCCGGCCGCGGCCAGCATCTCGGTGCTCTGCGGGAAGATGCCGTAGTGGAAGATCACGAAGCAGTCCGTGACCTTGGCCTCGGCCTTCTTCAGGGCCTCGATGAAGACCAGCTTGCTGCCACCGTCGGTGGCGAGGTCCTCGACCAGCAGGACGCGCTTGCCCGGCTTCAGCTCGCCCTCGATCTGGGCCATGCGGCCGAAGCCCTTGGGCTGCTTGCGCACATAGACCATCGGCTTCTTGGCCAGCGCCGACAGGAACGCGGCGAACGGGATGCCGGCGGTTTCGCCGCCCGCGACAGCGTCGATCTTGCTCCAGCCGATCTGCTTGTCGATCAGGCGATGAGCGTGGCTCATGATCTTGGCGCGCGCTTCGGGAAACGAAATAATCTTGCGGCAGTCGATATAGACTGGGCTCGCTCGCCCCGAGGTGAAAATGTAGGGATTGTCCGGGCGGCAGTGGATTGCCTCGATCTCGAGCAGCAGGCGCGCCGTGTCCCGGGACTCGGTCGTGCCACTCCCTCGGCCCAAAACAACCTTGCCGTTCAATGACTTGGGCCGCGTCTTTCGAGTGGCCGCACCAAGCGATTTGACCTTCTTTTTCGTCGCCATGTGCAACATTCCCCCGACGCCGCTTGCGACAAAATGACGGTGGTGTGTTTAGCGTCCATCACCACCACCGGCAAGGGCGGCCGGGCCGGATTCGCACCAGTTGTGGCAGCAATGAGGCGTTTGTCGGCCGGCGCCAATGGTCACGACACCGGCATGTCGGCGGCGTGCTAGCGTTTCGGTCATGGCCAACCGCAGCCTTCCGGCCGACCTCGTGGCCCTGGCGTTGCTCGTCGGCTTGTGCCTCGGGATCAGCATGCTCGGGTCGTCGCTGGTCGAGACCAGCCTCGGCACCTGGTATGCCGACCTGCTCAAGCCCACGTTCACGCCGCCCAACGAGGTGTTCGGTCCGGTCTGGGCCGTGCTCTATGTCATGATGGCGGTCGCGGCCTGGCGGGTCTGGCGGGGTGCCGACTGGCAGACGGCCCGGGGGCCGCTGACGCTCTTTGCCCTGCAGCTCGCCCTCAATCTCAGTTGGAGTGTCGTGTTTTTCGGCCTGCACAAGATCGGTGCAGCGGTCGCCACCATCATCGTGCTCGACGTCGCCGTGCTGGTGACGCTACTGGCGTTCCGGACGATCGATCGGACGGCGGCGCTCCTGATGGTGCCCTACCTCGCCTGGGTCCTGTTCGCGACGGTCTTCAATGTCGCGACCTGGCGGCTCAATCCGACGGCTTGATCGGCTCCAGCCCGGCGGTAATCCTGCCGCGCGAGCGACGGAGGG
>CAYRBQ010000439.1:0-3957 GCA_964422305.1 uncultured Reyranella sp.
CCTCGCCGCAGATATAGGCACCGGCACCGCGATGGACATAGAGATCGAAATCCCAGCCCGAGCCGCAGGCGTTCTTGCCCAAGAGACCCGCGTCATAGGCCTCCCTGATCGCGGCGATCAGGTTCTGCGCCTCGTTGTAGAATTCCCCGCGCACGTAGATGTAGCCGGCATTGGCGCGCATCGCGAAGCCCGCGACCAGGCAGCCCTCGATCAGCAGATGCGGATCGTGACGCATGATGTCGCGATCCTTGCAGGTGCCCGGCTCCGACTCGTCGGCGTTGACCACGAGATAGTGCGGCCGGTCCTTCACCTCCTTGGGCATGAAGGACCATTTCATGCCGGTCGGGAAGCCGGCGCCGCCGCGGCCGCGCAGGCCGGACTTCTTCATCTCGTCGATGATCCAGTCTTGGCCCTTGTCGAGCAGCGCCTTGGTGTTGTCCCAGGCGCCGCGGGCGCGCGCGCCCGCGAGGCGCCAGTCGTGGACGCCGTAGAGGTTGGTGAAGATGCGGTCCTTGTCGCCGAGCATCGCGCTACTCGCCCTTCAACGTGGTGGGGCCGCCTTCCGGCGCCGACGTTTGGCGGTCGACCTGCGGGCCGGGCTTCGGCGTCTCGCCGCGCCGGAACGCCTCGAGCACCTTCTTGATCGAAGCCTCGTCGAGGTCCTCGTAGAAATCGTCGTTGATCTGCACGACCGGCGCGTTCACGCAGGCGCCGAGGCACTCGACCTCCTGCACGCTGAACGTCTCGCCGTCGGCGGCATGCTCGCAGGCCTTCATCACCGCCTCGGAGCCGCGCAGCCAGCACGGCGTCGTGGTGCAGACCTGCAGCAGGTACTTACCTTTCGGCCGGAGCTGGAACATCGTATAGAAGGTCGCGATCTCGTAGACCCGGATCGGCGCCATATCGAGGATGCGCGCCACCTCGTTCATCGCTGCGCGCGGCAGCCAGCCGTGCTGACGCTGCGCCAGATCCAGCACTGCGATGACGGCGCTGGCCTGGCGGCCCGGCGGGTAATGGGCAATCTGCTCCTCGACCTTCGCCATGTACTCGGGCGTGAAGGCGAAGTGCGCGACCTGCGGCACATCCTTGGGATCGGCGGTGATCATCGCCATCTTGATCGTCTCCTAGCGGTCGATCTCGCCGAACACGATGTCGAGCGAACCTATGTTCGCCGACATGTTGGCGAGCTGGTGGCCCTTGGTCATCATGTCGAGCGCCTGCAGATGCGGGAATCCCGGAGCGCGGATCTTGCAGCGGTACGGCTTGTTGGTGCCGTCGGACACCAGGTAGACGCCGAACTCTCCCTTCGGCGCCTCGACGGCGGTGTAGGTCTCGCCCGGCGGCACCTTGTAGCCCTCGGTGTAGAGCTTGAAGTGATGGATCAGCGCTTCCATCGAGTCCTTCATCTCGCCGCGGCGCGGCGGCGAGATCTTGCGGTCGTCGACGCGCACCGGACCTCCGACCTTGCGCAGCGCAGCCACGCACTGCTCCATGATCCGTGCGCTCTGGTACATCTCCTCGATGCGCACGAGGTAGCGCGCGAAGCAGTCGCCGGTCTTGCCGACCGGAATGTCGAAGTCCATGCGGTCGTAGACGTCGTAGGGCTGCGACTTGCGCAGATCCCACGGAATGCCCGAGGCACGGATCAGCGGACCGGAGAAGCCCCAGTCGAGCGCCTGCTCCTGCGATACGATGCCGATGTCGACCGTGCGCTGACGGAAGATGCGGTTGTCGTTCAGCAGATTCTCGATGTCTTTCATGAACGGATAGAACTGCTTGATCCATCCATCCATCGAATCGAGCATGCCCGCCGGCAGGTCCTGGTGGACGCCGCCTGGCCTGAAGTAGGCTGCGTGCATCCGCGAGCCGCTCACCTGCTCATAGTATTCCATCAGCAGCTCGCGCTGCTCGAAGCCCCAGAGCGGCGGCGTCAGTGCGCCGACATCCATCGCGAACGTGGTGACGTTCAACAGATGGTTCAGGATGCGCGTGATCTCGGAGAACAGGACACGGATGTACTGGCCGCGTTCCGGCGCCTGGATACCCAGCAGCTTCTCGACCGCCAGCGCGTAGGCGTGCTCCTGGTTCATCGGCGAGACGTAGTCGAGACGGTCGAAGTACGGCACTGCCTGCAGGTAGCTCTTGTACTCGATCAACTTCTCGGTGCCGCGATGGAGCAGTCCGATATGAGGGTCGCAGCGCTCGACGATCTCGCCGTCCATCTCGACGACGAGACGCAGCACGCCGTGGGCCGCCGGGTGCTGCGGCCCGAAGTTCATCGTCAGGGTCTTGATCTCGACGTCGGACATGTCAGCTCGCCCTGTCTGGCGTTGGCTGGGTCGCCTTCTCGTCGCCCGGCAGCTCGCGCTCGATGCCGCCTTCCCACGGGCTCAGGAAGTCGAAGCGTCGGAACTCCTGGGTGAGCTTCACCGGCTCGTAGATCACGCGCTTCTGCACGTCGTCCCACCGCAGCTCGACGAAGCCGGTCAGCGGGAAATCCTTGCGCAGCGGATGGCCTTCGAAACCGTAGTCCGTGAGGATGCGGCGCAGGTCGGGATGGTCGGAAAACCACACGCCGTAGAGATCGTAGGTCTCACGCTCGAACCAGCCGGCCGCGCTGTAGACCGACGCGGCGGACGGCACGGGAGTCGTCTCGTCGGTCGCGACCTTCACGCGGATGCGCTGGTTGTTCCTGAGGCTGAGCAGATTGTAGACGACGTCGAAGCGCTTCTCGCGTTCCGGCCAGTCGACGCCGCAAATGTCGATGAGCTGCTTGAACAAGCACTTTGGATCGTCACGCAGGAACGTTAGCAGCGCGATCACCCTGTCCGCGGTCGTCTCAAGCATCAGCTCGCCGACGTGAACCCGATGCGCCGTCACCGCTCCAGCGGTCGCCTGCGCGATGTGCTGCCCGAGCTCGGGAAGACCTTCGGGCATCAGCGCACCAGGGTTCCGGTGCGGCGAACCTTCTTCTGAAGCTGCAGCACGCCGTAGAGCAGCGCTTCGGCCGTCGGCGGGCAGCCCGGCACATATACGTCGACCGGGACGATGCGGTCGCATCCGCGCACGACCGAGTAGCTGTAGTGATAGTAGCCGCCGCCGTTGGCGCAGGATCCCATCGAGATCACGTAGCGCGGCTCGGCCATCTGGTCGTAGACCTTGCGCAACGCCGGCGCCATCTTGTTGGTCAGCGTTCCGGCCACGATCATGACGTCCGCGGCGCGTGGGCTCGGCATCGGCGCGAAGCCGAAGCGGTCGAGATCGTAGCGGCTCATCCAGCAATGGATCATCTCGACGCCGCAGCAGGCCAGGCCGAATGTCAGGCCCCACATCGAACCGGTGCGCGCCCAGGTGATGAGCTTGTCGAGCTGGGCGACGACGAAGCCCTTGTCCGCGAGCTCGTCGTTCAGTGCGCGCGACAACGCCGCCTCGGCGGCGCTGCTGGGTTTGGCCGGAGTGATCACTCCCATTCCAGGGCTCCCTTGCGCCATTCGTAGATGAACCCGACGGTGAGCACGCCGAGGAAGAGCATCATCGACCAGAAGCCGAAGACGCCAATGTCACCTAGAGCAACGGCCCAGGGGAACAGAAAGGCGACTTCGAGATCGAAAATGATGAACAGGATGGCGACGAGGTAGAAGCGGACGTCGAACTGGCCGCGTGCGTCGTCGAATGGGGCGAAGCCGCATTCGAACGGCGACAGCTTCTCGGAGTTCGGATTCTGGCGGGCGACGAGATACGACCCACCGAGCATTGCACACGTCAGGGCGAAAGCGAGGCCGAGGAAGATCAGGATCGGAAGGTATTCCCTGAGAAGAACTTCCATCGCCACCCCTTGCGCCCCGTTTTTGTGGGCTGCCAGCGTTTGGGCTGGCGCGAGCGACGGGACTCGAACCCGCGACCTCCGGCGTGACAGGCCGGCGTTCTAACCAACTGAACTACGCCCGCAATAGCCCC
>CAYRBQ010000440.1:0-3953 GCA_964422305.1 uncultured Reyranella sp.
GTGCCGCCGGGGGCGTAGGGCACGACGAGCTTGATCGGCTTGGACGGCCAAGGCGCAGTTTGCGCGCTGGCGGGAAGGGCGGCGCCGGCGAGCGCGGCGGCGACGAAAGAGCGGCGATGGAGCATGCGCGGAGTATACTCCCGGCATGATCGATCCCAAGATCCTGTTCGCATCGCTGTTCGAACCGAAGCGCATCGCTTTGATCGGCGCATCGGCCGATGTCACGAAGACGACATCGCGGCCGCAGCGCTTCCTGCGCAAGCACGGCTTCGCCGGCGAGATCCTGCCGGTGAATCCCTCGCGCAGCGAAATCCTGGGCGAGAAGGCTTACAAGGACCTCGACGCGATCCAAGGCGACATCGACCACGCCTACATCCTGCTGAACGGCGCGGCTGCGGCGTCGGCGCTGGCGGCGTGCGGACGGCGCGGTGTGAAGGTCGCCTCGATCCTGGCCGGCGGCTTCGCCGATGCCGGCGCCGCCGGTGCGTCGCTGCAGGACGAGCTGTCGAAAGTCGTGCGCGAGAGCGGCATCCGGCTCGTGGGACCCAACAGCATCGGCACGGTGAGCACCGATCCGCCGGTCGCGCTGACCGCCAACGCCGCCTTCGCCGTCGACAAGCTGCGCGGCGGCAAATGGGCCGTCGTCAGCCAGAGCGGCAGCCTGATCGGCGCGCTGCTCTCCCGCGCCGATGCGCGCGGCATCGGCTTCTCGCGCCTGATCTCGGTCGGCAACGAAGTCGATCTCGCCGTCGGCGAGATCGCCGACCTGCTGGTCGACGACCCGAAGACGGAGGCGATCCTGTTGTTCATGGAGACGCTGCGCGACGGCGAGCGGCTGGCGCGCGCGGCACGGCGTGCACACGAGGCCGGCAAGCCGGTGATCGCCTACAAGCTCGGCCGCTCCGACATCGGCCAGGAACTCGCCAAGTCGCACACCGGTGCCATCGCCGGCTCCGACGCGACGTTCGACGCCTTCTGCCGCCGCCACGGCATCGCCCGCGTCTCGATGTTCGAATCGCTGATCGATGTGCCCATGCTGCTGGCCAACCGGCCGTCCTCACGCGGCAAGCGTGTCGCGGTGGCGACGACGACGGGGGGCGGCGCCGCCATGGTCGTCGACAACATGGCGATGGCGGGCCTCGACATCGCCGATCCGCCGCAGGCACTGGTCGACTGGCTGAAGCCGCTCGGGATCGCGGCGGGCGAGGGCAAGCTCATCGACCTGACCTTGGCCGGCGCCAAGCCCGAGATCGTGGCGGGTACGATCGAGCGGCTGCTGGCCGACGACGGCAACGACGCGGCGATCTTCGTCGTGGGCTCCTCGGCACAGTTCAATCCCGAGCTGGCGGTCGAGCCGCTGCTGCGCTTCGCCAAGTCCGCCAAGCCGTTTGCCGTGGCGCTGACGCCGTCGGCGGAGAAGTCGCTGGCGCTGCTCACGGCGGCCGGCATCCCGGCCTTCCGCCATCCCGAGTCGTGCGCCGAGGCGATGGCGCTCTGTCTGTTGCGTCAGGCACCGCGCCCTCTGCCGCGCGCCGTCGAGCCCTCGACCAATGCGCTGGGCGCGCTCGAGGCCGGCAAGGTGTCCGGCTTCGATGAGCGGCGCGCCGCCGATCTCTTCGCCGCGTTGGGCGTGCCCATGGCGAAGTCGATGGCGGTACCGGACGCCAAGCGCATCGCCGCGGCGGTCGGCGAGGTGGGTGCGCCGGTGGCGCTCAAGATCCTGTCGGCCGACATCGCGCACAAGACGGAAGCGGGCGGCGTGGCGCTTGGCCTGCCCGACGGCCAGACCGCCGCGGTGGTGGCGCGCGATATGGAGCGCAAGGTGAAAGCCCATGCGCCGAGGGCGAAGCTCGACGGCTTCCTGATCCAGAAGATGGAGCGCGGGCTGGCCGAGGTGATCCTGGGTTTCCGCCGCGATCCGCTGGTCGGCCCGACGGTGACCGTGGGGTTGGGCGGCGTGCTGGCAGAGATCTACAAGGACGCGTCCACGCGGCTAGCTCCGGTCGACGAGGCCGAAGCGCGCGAGATGATCGCCGAGGTGAAGGGGCTCGCGACGGTGCGCGGCTATCGCAACATGCCGATGGGCGATGTCGCGGCACTCGCGCGCACGATCGCCGCCTTCTCGACCCTCGCGCACAAGGCTTTCGCCCAGGTGGCCGAGGCCGAGATCAATCCGCTGCTGGTGAAGCGCGAGGAAGAAGGCGTCGTCGCGGTCGACGGGCTCGTCGTCCTGCGCTGAGGGTCAGGCAACGCGCGTCCGCGCCGCCTCGAAGAGCTGCCTGAAATCGTCGAGCACGAAATAGGTGTTCTGCAGCTTGTCGATCTCGTAGGGGCGATGCATCACCTTCGCCGCCTCGAACGGCAGCCGCTCGACATTCTTGCCTTCGATCGCATGCTTCACCTCGGCCGCGGAGGAGAGGATGCCGGCACCGTAGGCTTTGAGACCCTGCTCGGTGCGGATCAGACCGAACTCGACGGTGAACCAGTAGAGCCGTGCCAGCAGGTGCACGTTCGGACCGGCTTCGACGCCGCGCTTTCCGTACTCCTGCATGTAGTCGGCGAAGACCGGGTTGGAGAGCAATGGTACGTGGCCGAAGAAATCATGGAACAGGTCGGGCTCGACCAGGTAGTCGAGCTCCTCGCGCTTGCGGATCCACACTGTTACCGGGAAACGGCTATGGGCGAGGTGATCGTAGAAGGCGGCGTCGGGAATGAGGCCAGGCACGCCCACGATACGCCAGCCGGTCAGCGGCTCGAGCCGCGCATTCACCGCCTCGAAATCGGGGATCGTGTCACCGAGGCCGATGACGTCGAGGCCGTCGAGGAACTCACGGCAGGCGAAGCGCTCGGCGAGCGCACGCTGTCGCTGCACGAGCAGACGCCACACGGCCTGATCCTCGTCGCTGTAGAGGTCGGCATGCTGCGGCACCGTCCAGTCCGGCGCCATGCCGGCGTAGTCGCCGCGCAGGTTCTCGAGGGGAGCGATGTTCATGGTCTGAATATGGGCGTTGATGGCCGGTGAATCCCTGCAAAGTGGCCCTTTGGGTGGATCAAGATTGGAGATATCATCTAAAAATCTTTCATCAGTTAGGTGGTTTCACCATGATTGACCTTGACGACATCGACAAACGCATCGTCGCCGTCCTGCAGGCCGAGGGCCGCCTGCCCATGGTCGATCTCGCCGATCGCGTCGGCCTGTCGGCCACGCCCTGCCAGCGCCGCGTGAAGCGCCTGGAGGAAGAAGGCGTGATCGAGCGCTACGCTGCGCTCGTCTCGCCCGTGGCCGTCGGCCTCGCGCTGCAGGCGCTGGTGCAGGTGACGCTCGACGACCACTCGGAGAAAACAGTCGCCGCCTTCGAGTCGGCGATCCGCGCGCGGCCCGAGGTCGTGGCCTGCTACGCCGTCACCGGTGACATGGACTTTCTGCTGCACGTGCTGGCACCCGATCTCGCGAGCTTCAGCGAGTTCGCGATGAAGGCACTGCTGCGCATGCCCGGAGTCCGCGGCACGCGCTCCTCCTTCATCATGCAGGCAGTGAAGAGCGACCTCGCTTGGGCTCCACAGGGGGCCCCTCAGCCGGCGAGCGCACGCAAGTAGACCTCGCGGTCGATGTTCCCGCCGCTCAGCACCAGCCCGACCTTCTTCCCCTCCATGCGCTGGCGCTCCTGCAACAGCGCGGCGAGGGAGGCGGCACCCGCGCCTTCGGTGAGTTGGTGCGTGTCCTCGTAGTAGGCGCGCATCGCGACAGCGATCTCCGCGTCGCTCACCTGTACGATGCGGTCGGCACCTTTCAGGATGATCTCCAGCGCCTCGGCGTCGGGTCCGCGCACCGCCATGCCGTCGGCCATCGTGTTGGCGCTGTTGGTCGCCACGACCTTGCCGGCGGAGAAGGAGAGGGCATAGGCTGGCGCCTCGGTCGAGACGACGCCCACCACCTTGGTCGTGAGGCCGAG
>CAYRBQ010000441.1:0-3950 GCA_964422305.1 uncultured Reyranella sp.
GAACTTCCCGCGCTTCAACAAGATGAAGGGCATGGGCCAGATCGTGACCTGGTCGGTGCGCGACGAGACGCTGCACTGCAATTCGATCATCAAGCTCTTCCGCACCTTCATTCAGGAGAACCCGGAAGTGTGGACGGAGGAGCTGCAGCGCGAGATCTACGTCGCCTGCTCGACCATCGTCGATCACGAGGACGCCTTCATCGACCTCGCCTTCGAGATGGACGGCATCGAGGGCATGACGGCCACCGACGTGAAGCGCTACATCCGCTTCATCGCCGACCGCCGCCTGACGCAGCTCGGCCTGCAGCCCATCTACCGCAAGGACGCGAAGAACCCGCTGCCGTGGATGGACCAGATGCTCAACGCCATCGAGCACACCAACTTCTTCGAGAACCGCGCCACGGAGTACTCGAAGGCGTCGACGCGCGGCTCCTGGGAGGAGGCGTTCAGCTAGGTAAGCAAGATGAGATTACCAAGCTTATGGGTTCTCGGAGTAACGCTGGCGCGAGGGAGCGCGGGGGGGGGGCGCCATGAAATGATGTGAATTCTTGAGGAATGGCTATGTTTACAAGCAATACTGCAGATCATTCGACTGGCTCTACCAGTCAGCCGCCCGCTCTAGCAGGGCTTCCCGGCGCCATCACGCCTTGGTCGAACGACGATATTGTGGCTGCTGTTCTGGCAAGCCCGTCGCCGCCCGTGACACCTGCCAAATCGTTCCATTTTCCTCGCAACGGCGAGACAATCCGAAGCCCCAACAACGGTTTGCGGGCCTACACTATTGGCCACCAACTTGGCGCCGGGAACTTTGGCGTCGTCTATGCCGCGGAAGACAACTGGGGCAACGAACTGGCGATCAAAGTCTTTCGCGCTCTAGGGACATACGAAGAAGTCGGAGCAGCCGCTCGCGATGAGGCTGCGAAGCTACTATCTTTGCGCCATCCCCAGATCACTTACGTTCACGATGCCTTCGAACACGACAACGCCTTCTACATTGTCAGTGAACGGTGTGGCGCACCTGTGTCGACCTTGCTTGATCCTGCATACACTGGTTCTATCTGGATAAGACCGATTGCACGTTGCATGTTCCAAGCTCTCGGCTACATCCATGACAACGGCTACGTTCATCAGGACATTCACCTCAACAATGTCTTCATCTCGTGGGCGAAGAACGAGTTGTTGCCGGACCAGCCACGCAACTTGTCCTTCAAGGTTGGGGATCTCGGCCTTGCCAAGCCCGTCAGTCTCATCGACCCACAGAACACTGTTCTTGCCGACTGGATGCTCCCGCCCGAGTACTTGGATGGCTCAAGCTTCGGCGTGATGGATCATCGCGTTGATCTCTATCATGCCGCGCTACTGCTGCTACAGGTACTCACCGGCCAACCCCTGAAGCTTACGCGCGCCGACGTCGTTTCAGGCGTGCCACGCGCAATGGCCGAGCAGCTTGGTTCTATCGGTAATGTCTTGAGCTATGGTCTCCGGCGGCATGTAGACCATCGCCCTGGGACAGCACTGGAATTTTGGGAAGCCTTAAGGGTCGTGGCGCCGTAGGGCCAGACGTCAGGTTAGCACGCTTTAACGACGCGCCTTATGTTTCGGGCTGTAGAGAGCGCGGACTTCGGAGAAGACGGATTTTGCTGAAAGCTTGCGCTGGGGTTCTCTTTAATCGCGTCATAGACGGGCGCACCTTCGTCCTGCAGCCAGCGTTCGACTGCGGCATCATGAGGATCAGGTAGCATTGGTGGCGCTCTTGTTGCCGAGAACGCGTTTTGTCTCGCGCGCCGGAATCTCTTCAAGGATGATTCGCCCCTCGATGTAGTCCTCGCAGTCGGCGAAGAATTCTGACCTAGGAACGTGGCCTGACAGTCGAGTGCTAGCGAGTACCTGCTCCATGCCGGCACGGCGTTCGGCGGTAGTTTCGATCGCGTCCTGAGACGGGCGACGGGGTCGAGGCATGGCTCTCTCCAGCGGCCCTCGAATATAGCAAACAACCGCCCTAACGGTGTTTCGCGACGGGGTCGTGCCCAGGCGCCGTCCGCAACAGCAGAAACGCCACCAGCGCTCCCGCGGCGGCGGCGCCGGCAGCCAGAAGGAAGAGTGTCGTGTAGCCGCTCGTCGCGCGCTCCAGCTCAAGCGCACCGCCCAGCAGCGCGATGCCGATCGCGAAGCCGCCCTGGCGCATCACGATGGTGAGCGCCGACGCCATGCCGGCCTGGGCCGGCGGTGCGAGCGTGACCACCGCACCGGAGAGCTGCGACTGCACCAATGCGGCGCCGATGGCGATCACGGCCATACCGGCGAACGCCGCACCTGACGGCCCCCCTGATGGCCCTAGTGCGAGCGCGATGTCGCCTGCGGCGATCAACACGAGCCCGGTCGTGAAGAGCGTCCGCCATCCCCAGTGCGTCGCCAGCCGGCCGGCGAGCGGCGGCAGGAACACCATCGGCAGGGTCGCCGCGAGGAGCGCCACGCCCGACTCCTCGGTCGTGAGGCCGAACGTCGTCGTCAGGAACAGCGGCAGGTAGACCAGCACCGCCCAGTAGGCGATCGACACGGTGATCAGCAGTGTAGACACCGCGATCATCGCGGGCTGGGCGAGCAGCGCGGGATCGAGCAGCGGCTGCGGCCGGCAGCGCTGCTGCATTGCGAACACTCCGGCCAACGTGAGGCACGCGGCAATGCCGAGCGCCGCATGCAGCGCCGTGCGGCCGATCAGCAGGGTTTCGATGGCGATGCCGAGGGCGAGCGTGAGCAGCGTCACGCCGACAGGATCGAGGGGTCGCGTCTCGTCGGCGCGTTCCTCGGCAACCAGCCGCGGCACGATCCATGCGGCCAGCAGGCAGAACGGGAGGTTGGCGAGGAAGATCCAACGCCAGCCGAGCCACGCCGCCACCGCGCCGCCCAAGGTCGGACCGACGGCCATCGCGATGCCCGAGACGATGCCCGCAAGGCCGAAGGCGCGCGCGCGGTACTTCGGATCGGGATAGGCGCTGGCGATCAGGGCGATCGAGCCGGTGACGACGAAGGCCGAGGCGAAGCCTTGTGCTGCGCGCGCCGCCCAGAGCGAGGTCCCGTCCCAGGCCAAGCCGCAGCCGAGCGACGCCACAGCGAACAGCGCATTGCCGATCAGCACGATGCGGCGGCGCCCGTAGCGGTCGGCCAGCGCGCCGCAGGCGAGCAGGGTCGCGGTGAAGGCGAGGCTGTAGGCATCCATCACCCAGGCGAAGCCCGCGATGCCGAAGCCCAGGTCGGTGCCGATCGCGGGCAGGGCGACCACGACGGCCGTGACGTCGAACTGGGTGAGGAAGCTCGCGAAGGAGAGGGCGAGGGCGGGGGTGCGTCGGAAGCTCTTCATGGCGTCGAGTGATGCCGCCGCGCGCGCGCGGGGCCGAGCGCCAAGCATTCACTTCGACATGAATATGGTTCATATTGCGGGAAATGAGCCGCTCCCTGCCGCCCTTCGACGCCCTGGTCGCCTTCGACACCGCGCTGCGCCACCGCAGCATGACCTTGGCCGCCGCCGAGCTCGGCATGACCCAGAGCGCGGTCAGCCATCGCCTGCGCCGGCTCGAGGCCTTCGTCGGCGCGCCGCTGCTGCATCGTTCGCCCTCGGGCCTCAGCGCCACGCCGGCCGGCACGGCGCTGGCCTCGGGCCTGTCGGGCCTCCTCGACGGGCTGGCGGACCTCCGCGCACGGTGCCGCGCGGTAGCCCTGCCGACCGGCCTGCGGGTCGGCGTCGGTGCGGCGCTGGCCGACTACTGGCTGGTGCGCCGCCTGCCTGCTTTCGCCGCGGCCCATCCCGGCATGGAGGTCGAGCTCACCGTCGTCGAGAGCGAGCTGCAGCCGCGCGCGCCCGACGTCGATGTGCAGATCACCTGGCAGCCCGTCGCGACGGCACGCGCCACGAGACCGCCGAGCTGAACGGCATGGCCCACATGCTGGAGCAT
>CAYRBQ010000442.1:0-3944 GCA_964422305.1 uncultured Reyranella sp.
AGCACAGGCAGCCCCAGTTCAGCGTGACCAATCCCAAGTAGTCCAGCGTCTCGACCAGCAGGTGGTCGAGGCCGATCTCGCCGAACTCGTTGATGATGACCGCGGTGTCGGCGAGCTCCGGCCGGCGCAGCAGCTTGTTGAGGAGGGTGGTCTTGCCGCTGCCCAGGAAGCCCGTCAGCACGGTGACGGGAATGCGCTGCTCGGCGGCGTTCTGCGTGTCGCTCATCTCTGCTCCGTTGCGACGGCTGCCGCCGTCACCAGAAGCGCCCGGCCTTCCTGAACTCCTTCCAGGCCCGCTCGAGCCTGCGGCGGCGGCGTTTCGCGCCGCTCGCCGCCTGCCGGGCGAGGACCTTGAGCGGGCGGGCCACGTCCTCGGTGGGACGCGCCGCCGTCGCGAGATCGGCCAGCATCCGCTGGGCCGTTGCGCGGTCGTTCAAGGCGCCGAGCGCGCCCTGCAGGCGCACCGTGGCCTCGATATAGGGCTTGGCGTCTGCCGAAGCAAAGGCGGGCGCAAGGTAGGTCGCGGCATAGCGCAGCTTCTTGATGGCGATGCGCAGCCGGTGCAGCCGTTCCTCGTCGAGCTCCAGGAGCGCGCGACCGCGGCGCAGCACCTTGGCATGGCGGGAATCGAGCACGCGGCGGCCGAACGCGTCGAGCCGCTTGCCCGCGGCGGCGGGCTTCTCGGCGGCGAAGGCGGCGAGATCGCGCTCGAAGGCGGCGAAGCGGGCGCCGGAGAGGGCGGCGCGGGCGCGCTGCAGATGGGCGGCCGCGAGCCGGGCGGCGATCCGCTTCACCAGCGGCGGCACCTCCTCGACGCTCTCGGTCAGGAAGACATGGAGGTCGCGCGCCGGCGCGCATTCGCCGGCCAGCCACCTGGCTTCGGCGGAGAGGGCGCGGATCCGGGGGCCGTCGACCGCCGGGCGGAAGACGGTGAAGGCGGCGCGCAGCCGGCGCAGCGCCACGCGGGTCTGGTGGATGCCGATCGGGCGGCGGCTTTTCAGGGTGATGGCGCGGAACCTGGCGAGATCGGCGCGGCACGATCCCGCAATCAGCCGCAGGGCGACATCGGGTTCCGTATCAGCGCTGGGTACGGTGTCGGAGGCGGCCATCGGGTCCGACCGTAGCGGCCGCGAGCCTAGGGGCAACCGCAAATAACGACAGTCTGGTGAAGCTTTTATGTCATCAGCCAGCCTGCGACTTGGCATCGAAATCGGCCGATTCCGCTGGCCGGGCCAGTGGTTAGCGGCCGACCTTTGGCCCGGTTTGCAGTGGCGGCGGCGGCCGCCAGTAGCCTAGAGTCGTTCCCATGAGCATCGATGCGGCTGCCTTCAAGAAGGGCATGCGCCACCTCGCGGCGAGCGTCACCCTGATCACCACGCGGCACGAGAACGTGCGCGGCGGGCTCACCGCCACGGCGGTCTGCTCGGTTTCGGCCGAGCCGCCGCAGCTCCTGGTCTGCGTCAACAAGACGGCGAGCGCGCACGATCCGATCGGCGAGGCCGGCTTCTTCTGCGTCAACATCCTCTGTCCCGAGCACCGCAAGCTGGCGGAGCGCTTCGCCGGCATGGACGGCGTCGAGGGCGACGAGCGCTTCCAGGGCATGGGCGAGTGGACGACGCTCACCACCGGCGCGCCGGTCCTCAAGGGCTGTCCGGTCTCGTTCGACTGCAAGCTGGTCACCAAGCTGTCGGCCGGCACGCACACGATCTACATCGGCGAGATCGTCGACGTGGCGCTGCACGAGACGGCGACGCCGCTGCTCTATGCCGACGGCGCCTTCGTGCACGGCGACGCCCTCAAGAAGGCGGCCCAGGCCGCCTGACCGCAGCCTTCCCCGACGGGGTTGCGAAGCCGCGCCAACCCACTATGTTCGCGCCCGCCCGGATCGGCGGCTGCTGGGGCGTAGCCAAGCGGTAAGGCAGAGGATTTTGATTCCTCCATTCCCAGGTTCGAATCCTGGCGCCCCAGCCAGCGGCGGTTCCGGCCTCGGATCAGGGTACGAATGAAGTCGGCTATCGCCAATACACTGCTCGTCGTCGTTCTGTCGGCAGTCTGCCTGTTGCTCCTCGAGGGAATGACTCGTCTCTTCCTCGACGACGGCATGCTCTACGAACTCGAGATGTGGCGCTACGCGCGCGACGTGAAGGTGCGCGACGAGCGCCCCGATCTCGGCCACCGCCACCGCGCCAATGCCGACGTGCGCCTGATGGGCGTCGACGTCCGCACCGACTCGCGCGGCTTCCGCTCGGCCGAGGTTCCCGCCGAGCCGCCGGGCGGCACGGCGCGCATCGCCTTCGTGGGCGATTCGACCACGCTCGGCTGGGGGGCGGCGCAGAACGAGACCTTCGCGCACCAGGTGGTCGAGATCCTGCGGAGGAGCGGCCGCAAGGTCGACGGCTTCAACCTCGGCGTCGGCAACTACAACACCCGGCAAGAGCTGACGCTCTTCCGCGAGGCCGGCGTCGCCATGAAGCCCGACATCGTCGTGCTCACCTACTTCATCAACGATGCCGAGCCGATGCCGCATTACGGCCAGCCGGGCTGGCTCGACAAGCATTCCGCGGCCTGGGTGGTCGCCACCTATCGCTTCGACTCGCTGATGCGCCAGATGGGCGAGGCGCCCGACTGGAAGCGCTACTACCGCGAGCTCTACGACGATAAGGCGCCGGGCTGGGCGGCGACCCGCGCGGCGCTGCGCGGCTTCGCCACGACGTCGCGCGAGATCGGCGCCGAGCTCGTGGTGTTCAACCTGCCCGAGCTGCGGGAGCTCAAGCCCTATCCGTTCAACGATGTGACCGCCAAGGTCGGCGCCGACGTGAAGGCGCTGGGCGTGCCCTTCGTCGACCTGCTGCCGGCGTTCGAGAACCTCGAGCCGTCGACGCTCTGGGTCACGGTGCCGGATCCGCATCCCAACGGGCGGGCGATGGGCGTCGCCGCCAAGGCGATGGTTCCCGAGATCGCCTCGCTGCTCGACCGCCTCTGCCGAGAGAAGCAGAAGGGCTGCTAGCGGGCGGCCGTCAAGTTTGCCTCATCGCCCGTTCGCGGGCCCGCCAGGCGCGGGCGAGGCGGGTCGGGCGGTCTTCGAACAGGTCGCCGGCATCGTGGCCGAGCAGCGTTTCCTCGATCTCGCGATGCGAGCGCACAGTGCCGTCGGCCAGCAGGTGCTCGATCGCAACGCCGCGCTCGGCCAGCCGCCGCGACACCAGCACCGTGCGGTGGCAGTCCATCGGCTCCTTCTCGGCGCACATCAGGCAGAGCGCGGTGTGCTGCGCGCCCGTGATGACGCGGTCGAGCGCCGCCGCGAAGGCCGGGCGGGCGGCGAGCTCGTCGTAGCTGCCGCCGGCCTCCGGCTTGCCGCCGAGGGCGACGCCTTCGTGCACGTAGTCGATGCCCGCCGCGCCCAGCGCCTTCGCCAGCGCCTCCTTGCCGAACTGCGGGTGGCGCCGCGACCAGGGCGTGGAGCGCACGTCGACCAGCCGTTCGACGCCCGCCGCCTGCAGCAGCTCGACGAAGCGGCCGATCGGGTGGTTGGAGTGGCCGATTGTCCTGATGGGTTTCATGCCGGTCGTCGTACCCGTCGTACCTGGTCGATGAAGGCGAGCGTCGCCGCCGACCGCTCGTCGCGCCGGCAGGCGAGGTTGAGCGGCACCTTGATCGCCGGCCGCCCGGTCAGCGGGCGGTAGGTTACACCTTCCAGCGGCAGGCGGCTGAGCGACGCCGGCACGATGGTGATGCCGAGGCCGGCGGCCACCAGGTTGAGGGTCGAGACGATGCGCGGCGCCTCCTGGCCGACATGCGGGCTGAACCCCGCTTCGGTGCAGGCCGCGATGATCACATCGTAGAGCCCGCGCCCGTCGGGCCGGCGATAGAGGATGAACTCCTCCGACGCCAGGTCGCGCAGCGTGAGGCGTGGCCGCCGGCCGAGCGCATGGCGCGCCGGCAGC
>CAYRBQ010000443.1:0-3943 GCA_964422305.1 uncultured Reyranella sp.
GACCGGAGGCGAGCGCGCGGACCTGCTCCTCGATCAGGATGGCGCTCTAGAGGAAGTCGGCGCCGGCGCCGACATAGGCCTCGGGCATGGTCATGCCCAGCAGCCCCTGCTCGCCCGCCTTGCGCCACAGCTCGCGCGGCACGATGCCGTCCTCTTCCCACTTCATGTGGAAGGGCACGACCTCCTTGTCGAAGAACCGCCGGCAGGTATCGCGGAACATCTCGTGTTCGGGCGTGTAATGCGCAGCCAGGGCGGTCACTTGCATCGTCCTCCAACGATCCGGTTTCAGTCTTCTTGTCGGGACTGTGGGCCGCCGACGGTTTCTCCGCCAGCGTTCGGGATGTAGTTTACCTTTACGTAAACGTCAACCTCCAGGACCGAAGAGAGCGTGGAACTTTCGCCCCACGCCCTTCCTGCCGGAACGCGACTATTGCGCGGCGACCGACGGCGCGGCCGGCACGGGAATCTGCTGGCGCTGCAGCACCTGCTTGAGCTGCGCGACGCCGCCCGCGTAGTTGCCCTTGCGGCACTGCTCGAGCCCCATGTCGGCATCCAGCACCTTGCCGTAGGACGAGGTGCCGTTGTGCTTCGCCCACAGCCCATAGAGCTGCTGGCAGCGTGCCATGTTGTCCTCGCCCGCCTGCGCGAAGACGGGGGTTGCTCCGGCAACGACGACGAGCGCGCCCGCGAGCGCCGAGAGTGTGTGTCTGATCATGTGTCCGCATCTCCAGCTGGATGTGAGACACGGCACGTGGGATGCGAAGGCGCGCGCGACGAACGAGGAGATCTAAACGACCGCGCAGAAAATAACGTGATGTTACGCGGCGCGAACCAGGCGTCGTCGTGCTGACCTGGTTTCGCGCCGAGTCCCTTCTCACTCCACCGTCGTGGCGCTCATGCCCAGCATCGCGCGGCGGCGCAGCCACTGGCTGGGCCGGTAGCGGTCGTCGCCGGTGATCGCCTGCGCCTGCACCAGGATCTCGTGGCATTCCTTGACGCCCAGCCAATCGGCCAGCGCCAGCGGCCCGCGGGGATAGTTGAGGCCCAGGGTCATCGCCGTATCGACGTCGGCGGCCGAGGCGATGCCGATCATCGCCATCTCGCAGCCGAGGTTGGCGATCATCGCGCACATGCGCTGAGCGATGAAGCCGGGCGAGTCCTTGATCAAGGTCACCTTGGTTCCGGACTTGGCGAGCAGCGCCGCCGCGGAGTCGCGCACCGTCGTGTCCGCGCCCGGCGCCGTCATGATGGTGAGTCGCTTGGCCACGTCGCCCGTCAAGTCGACCGCGACGGTGCGCTTGGGGTCGAGGCCGAGCTCGATCGCCGTCGTGGTGCAGTCCTTGCCCACCGGCGCCACTAGGATCGGGCTCTTGCCGTCGTCGGCGCCCAGCATCCTGGCGCCGTCGGCGTTGATCAGACTGACCAGCTTCTTGTTGTGCGTGTCCATGATGACGACGCTCTTGGCCGCCTCGACTGACGGCAGGTGATCGGCGCCGGGATCGATCTTCGCGCCCTTGGCGTCGTACGGATACCAGCCGCCGCCCGTCTTGCGGCCGAGCTTGCCCGCCGCATAGAGGCTCTCGTGATAGGGGCTCGGCGTCATGCGCCGGTCGTGGAAGAAACCCTCGTAGATGATCTTGCGCGCCGGGAAATTCACGTCGATGCCGGTGAGGTCCATCAGCTCGAACGGCCCCATGCGGAAGCCGCAGGTGTCGCGCATGACGGCGTCGACCTGCGCCGGCGTCGCCCTGCCCTCCTGGTAGAGGCGCAGTCCCTCGGTGCCGATCGCCGTGCCGCCGAGATTGACCAGGAAGCCCGGCGTGTCGCCGACCACGACCGGCACGCGCGTCTGCTTCTTGCCCAGCGCCACCATGGCGTCGACCACCCACTGCGCGGTGTCGGCGGCGCGGATCACCTCGACGAGCTTCATCAGCGGCACGGGATTGAAGTAGTGCATGCCGCAGACGCGGTCGCGGTGCTTCAGCGAGCGCGCGATCGAGGCGATGCGGATCGACGAGGTGTTGGAAGCGAGGATCGCATCGGGCGCGATCACGGCCTCGAGCTCGCCGAACAGCTTCTGCTTCACCTCGAGGTTCTCGAACACGGCTTCGACCACGACGTGGCAGCCCTTGAGATCCTCGATCGTCTCGGCGACGCCGAGATTATTCTCGGTCCTGGCGAGATCGGCGTCGGCGAGACGGCCCTTGGCGACCAGACCCTTCAGCGTCTCGAGGATCGCGGCCTTGGCCTTCGCCGCACCGCCCGGCGCCGCATCGAACATGATCGCCTTCATGCCACCCTGCGCCGTCACCTGCGCAATGCCGCGGCCCATGGCGCCGGTACCCACGACGCCCACGGTCAGATCGGGGCGGTTGATGTCGAGACTCATACTGCTTTCCTTCTACTTGTTCTTCTTCGCTGTCTTGCGCCGCTGACCGCGGAACGGGCGTTTCGCTTCGGCCAAACCTTTGCGCGCATCGAGGGCGTCCAGCCGGTCGAGTATGGCCAGTCCACGCTCGGGCTTGCCGCGCGCCGCCATGAGGCGAAATCGCACCTCGGCGTCATACGCGGACAAAGTCGCTGCCGCCATCTCCTCGATGAGTTTGTTGATGCTCAGGCCGCGCATGCGCGCCAGGTCACGCAAACGGGCGTGAGTGTCGTCAGGCATACGAATGGTCAAGGTGGACATGGACACTCCCTCAAGAATGCGGCTGGCGTCAAAATCCGCAGTGACGGAAACAACAACTCGCCACTCCTCAAGTCTCGAACATTGTGCGTGACAACCGCAGTTGCCCCACCGGCGATCGCGAGTTCAACAAGGTGATCATCCGATTTGTCCCGCAAATTGGGCCGCCACAGATAGTAGATGTTCACCCACCGTCCGGACGACGCCAGCGAATCCAGAAAGTCCCTCCAATCCGACAAGCCTACCGAAGCCGCGGCATACTCATACTCAGCCAGCAGCGCCGGACCGAGCAGGGGCTCATAGGCTCCCATCAGGCACCCACGCACAACCTGCCGCGACGCTCCGCCACCGGATCGCAAGGCAGCGATGACGACATTGGTGTCGAGCACAATCGGAATCACAGCGACAGCATATGTGCTGTCACAATATCCGACAACCAACCGTCGGTTTAGTCCTTCGTGGCGAACCCCGCACCCTTCAGGCCGTCCTTGATCTCGTCGAGCACGGCCGCGTCCTCGATGGTGGCGGGCATCGTCCAGGGCTGGCTGTCGGCCATCTTCTGCATGGTGCCGCGCAGGATCTTGCCCGAGCGCGTCTTGGGCAGGCGCTGCACGACCAGCGCGCTCTTGAAGAAGGCGACGGGACCGATGCGGTCGCGCACCATCTGGACCACTTCGCCCGCGATCTCGGCGGTCGGCCGGTTGACGCCGGCCTTCAGCACCAGGAAGCCCAGCGGCACCTGGCCCTTCAGCTCGTCCGCCACGCCGATCACCGCGCATTCCGCGACGTCGTTGTGCGAGCCCAGCACTTCCTCGATCTGTCCGGTCGACAGACGATGGCCCGCGACGTTGATCACGTCGTCCACGCGCGTCATCACCGAGACGTAGCCGTCCTTGTCGATGAAGCCCGCGTCGCCGGTCTTGTAGTAGCCCGGGTACTCGGCCATGTAGCTCTGCTTGTAGCGCTCGTCGGCGTTCCAGAGCGTCGGAAACGTGCCCGGCGGCAGCGGCAGCTTCGCCGCCAGCGCGCCGACCGCGTCCGCCGCCAGCGGCTTGCCGCCTTCGTCCAGCACCTCGAGCTTCCAGCCGGGTGCCGGCACCGAGCAGGAGCCGAGCTTCACCGGCATCTCTTCCAGGCCCACGAAGTTGCCGCAGATCGCCCAGCCCGTCTCGGTCTGCCACCAGTGATCGACCACCGGCACGCCCAAGAGCTTCTGCGCCCACTCGACCGTCGGCGGATCGCCGCGCTCGCCCGCCA